>JAKIYU010000012.1 GCA_022708385.1 Bacteroidota bacterium
GCCTACAATGGCCACTTCTTTACCACGATAGAAAAACCCGTCGCAGGTGGCACAGGCCGAAACACCCGAGCCGTTAAATTTCTTTTCCGATTCAAGGCCCAACCATTGTGCCGAGGCACCTGTGGCAATAATAACCGTGTCGGCAAACACATCTTTAGTTTCGTCGATGGTTAGCTTAAAAGGCCGCTGCGAAAAATCAACAGCACTCACATAACCCCAACGGATGTCTGTACCGAACCTTTCGGCCTGCTTCCTGATATCATCCATCATTTGAGTACCCTCCACTCCTTCGGGGTACCCCGGAAAGTTATCGACTTCGGTAGTAATGGTTAACTGCCCGCCGGGTTGCATTCCCTGATACAATACGGGTTTAAGATCTGCTCTTGCAGCATAAATAGCAGCGGTGTAACCTGCCGGCCCCGAGCCAATGATAAGACATTTTATTTTTTCAGAGTTTTCTTTCATTTAGAAAATATTTTTTGCAAAAGTACACATTATATACATTATAATATTTTACATATTTCTTAAAAAATATTAAAAGAATATTTAAGTTTGTATGCGTAAACTTACCCGGAACTGAACCACTAAATGGATTTAAAAAAATATTCAGCTGCTTTTTATACCTTAGGCTGCAAGGTCAATTATGCCGAGAGTTCATTTGTTTCGAAGCAGTTTAAACAAAACGGCTTTATAATTAAATCATTTACCGAAAGCGCCGATGTTTATGTTGTCAATACTTGTTCTGTAACCCAGGTGGCTGTTAAAAAGTCAAGGTATTTTATACATAAAGCCTTGCAGATAAATCCTGCTGCTCTGGTGGTGATAACCGGCTGCCTTACCGAAACCGAAAAGGAAGAAGTGAAAAACTTCAATGAAAGAGTGCTTGTAGTGGGGGCTAACGAAAAATTTAACCTCATCGGCGCTGTTCAAAAGAGATTATCAGAAAATTCGTTAATGAAGGAAGATAATTTCAGGAGCGAAAATCGTTTTTTTTCTGCATTTTCTTCGGGCGACCGCACCAGGAGCTTTATCAAAATACAGGATGGATGCAATTATTTCTGCACTTATTGTGTTATACCTTATGCCCGTGGCAGAAGCCGGAGCGATAGCATCGAAAATATTCTGAAAAATGTGAACGCTGCGGTAAATGAGAATGTTAAGGAAATCATTCTGACGGGCATTAATATCGGCGATTTCCGTAACGACAGGGGCGAAAACTTATACGCTTTGCTGTGCGCGCTCGAAGATGTGGCAGGCTTGCAAAGGGTACGCCTTTCATCCATAGAACCCGATTTGCTGACCAACGACATGGTTAAGCTGGTGGCGGCATCATCCAGGCTGATGCCCCATTTTCATATACCTTTGCAATCGGGCTCCGACAAAGTTCTTAAATTAATGAACCGGCGCTATTCAACCGCTTTTTACAGGAATAAAATTAACGAAATAAAGGACTTAATACCCGATGCTTGTGTAGCCACCGATATCATTACGGGTTTTCCGGGCGAGACTGATGATGATTTCGGACAAACTCATGATTTTCTTAATGCGCTCCCGTTGTCTTATTTCCATGTTTTTACCTATTCCGACAGAAAACAGGCTCAGGCATCCAGGCTTGTGGATAAAGTGCCCTTTCAGGTTAAAAAAAATCGAACAGACAGTTTACTTAAACTTTCTGATGAAAAAAAAATAAACTTTTATAATTCTCAGAAAGGCAAGCAACACAGTGTGCTTTTCGAATCGGATAAAAAGAAAGGTTTTATTTACGGGTTTACCGAAAATTATATCAGGGTGAAAGCGCCTTTTAACAAGGATTTGGTCAATAACATTGCGACCGTCGAACTTACGGTTCTTGAGGGCGATAACGTGTTTTTTGTTGCACTTTAAGCGCAATTGGCTAACTTTGCCGCAAAAAAAGTTATGTATCCACGTGTCAGCGATTTTATAAAAGATATTTTTGGTGTTGATATTCCCATTCCTATTCAGAGCTACGGCTTGTTTGTAGCGTTGGCCTTTGTTGTTGGCGGGTATTTTATCATGCTTGAACTTAAACGAAAAACCAAAGAAGGCATTCTCTTACCTCAAAAGAAGAAAGTACTGGTAGGTGAAGCGCCCAAAGTAAAAGATTTCATATATACAGGTATTATATCTTTTATAATTGGGTTCAAGTTTTTTGGAATAGTTTTCAATTATGCCCATTTTTACGATGACCCGCAAACCTATATACTTTCTGCACAGGGAAGCATTATTGGCGGTTTGCTGGTGGCAGCACTCTTTATTTATCTGGGCTACAGGGATAAAATGAAGCAGAAGCTGGCACAACCCAAATGGGTCGAAGAAGAAATTCAGCCCTACAAACTTACGGGTAACATCATTCTTTATGGAGTTATTGCCAGCATTATCGGTGCAAAGATATTTCATAACCTCGAAAACCTCGATGAGTTTATGCGAGATCCAGTGGAAGCTATTTTTTCGTTCAGTGGTCTCACATTTTATGGGGGATTAATTGTCTGTACTATTACTTTACTCTGGTATGGCAAAAAAAATGGCATTCCGCCTTTAGTGTTTGCCGATGCAGCTGCTCCTGCCGTGATGCTGGGTTATGCCATAGGTCGTATTGGATGCCATGTGTCCGGCGATGGTGACTGGGGTATAGTGAATACCATGCCCATGCCACAGTGGCTTTCCTTTTTGCCCGACTGGCTTTGGGCTTACGACTATCCGCATAACGTACTAAATGAAGGTATTCACATTGAAGGGTGTATGGGGAAGTACTGTTCAGTACTCGAAAATCCCGTATTTCCAACCCCTTTATATGAAACACTTACCTGTATCCTTTTCTTTTTGGTTTTGTGGGCTATCCGCAAAAGAATCAAAACCCATGGCCTGCTCTTTTCTATTTACCTTATGCTTAACGGCACCGAAAGATTCTTTGTGGAAAAAATAAGGGTAAATGAAGTGTATCATATTTTTGGAAGAAACATTACCCAAGCCGAAATAATCTCGGTTATTCTGTTCCTGATTGGCACGTCGGGCGTAATATATTTTACCCGAAAAGCACAACCATTGAAAAGGTAAAATTTTGACATTATAAACTTTGGCACCGGTAAAATGAAGTTATTTATACTCAATCTAATAGCTTCGGTTAGAACGAACTGACGACTTTCTGACAAGGAAATAAACAATTAAAAATAGAATTAACAAAAATCCAGTAGAAACAAAGAGCTTTCTATTTAGATTCTTTGAAGGTTTTACGTTATCCTCACTAATTGAAGTCTTTTGTAACACATGCGGTATATTTGCCGAAATGTTAAGCATGTCGTTTATCGACTGAGCCTGAATAGAATCATTAATGCCAATTAACCTCTTGGCGTAATGCAGGGCTTGCTTATAATCCCTGAGCTCTTCGTAAGAGGCTGAAAGGTATTTACAGTTATCTCTCACCAAAAAAAGCATTTTGTTATATTCTGCTATTTCAAGGCTGTTAAGAAAGCAGGCGATGGCATCGGTACGATTACCTATAACATAATTGATATATCCTTTGTTGAATAGATTTTGTGCCACAATACCATAATCTTCTTCGTTTACCGTTTCGGATATCCAAAAGAAAAAGTAGTCGTCAGTTTCTGACGAAAGCCTCTTTAAATCGTAAGCAAAATCTTCTTTGTGTGTTTCGGCTAATTGCAACTGTATGGCTTGCTGGTAATATTGTTTAGCTTTGGTGGTATCGTTGAATATCATACTTAAATTTCCCAGGTTTATTAAAGAAGTTATTTTTCCTTCGGTATTGTGCACACTGTCTTTATATACCAAAGAATTTTGGAAATGGGTTTTTGCAGCGTAATAATCCCCGATACGTGTGTAAAGGACACCTAGGTTATTGTGGCATTGGCCCAACCTATAAATGTTACCGGTTTTATTAAAATTGCTGAGGGCTTCTGAATAGTAAATAAGGGCATGGTCGTACAGCCCGTTTTCTTCAAGAACAGCCCCCATGTTCATATACGTTTCTGAGAGGCCTTCGGGGCTTTGTATGGCTTTTTCATAACGGATGGCTGTCAGGTAATAATATATGGCCGGAATATATCGGTAATTTATGTGGTAAATTTCCCCGATGTTATGATAGGTATTGGCATAATTCTTAGGATTGTCCATTGCTTTGTTTATACGCAATGCTTTTTCGTTGTACTGAAAGGCCTTGTCATAATCGCCTAGCGCTTTGTAGGCTGCAGCCATGTTGTTTAAACAATCGTAAATACCTCCTGAAGAATGAGCCTTTTCAAAAAAGCTCAGGGCTTGTTCATAGCTTTGTATAGCTTCCTGCAATGCGCCGTTAAAATAAAGTGCCAACCCGAGGTATTTGTAGGTAATTCCTTTTAGGGTATCGGGTGTGCTTTCTGATATTTCTTTTAGGGCTTTTAAGGAAAATTTAACAGCTTTTTCAGGATTGTTAATGCGGTATTTTTCCGACCATTTATTGTATTTTAATAATAGGGTGTCGTTACCCTCACAAAACGGGGCATTTAGGAAAATAATTATAAAAATTAGTAACGTGTATTTGTGCATAAATGTTCAATGGTGCAAATCTAATAATTTTTAAATTGACCCCTTTTATTTAATGTAATTTGTGCAAAGTGATATAGTTTTAAAATGTTTGGTTAATGTTAAAAAAATATGTTTACTTCCCCAATATATATACAGTATTTTATTGTATTTTTGCTTTTTTGAAAAAAATAATGTCAGATAAACAGGTGAAAAAGAACTGGTTTGTTGTTTATACCAAACCACGGCATGAAAAGAAATCTGCTGCATTGCTTCAGGCTTCCGGAGTTGAAGTTTATTTGCCTCTGAGAAAGGAATTGAGAAGTTGGTCCGATAGAAAGAAATGGGTTGAGATGCCCTTGTTTCCCAGTTATCTTTTTGTTAATATTCTTCATGAGGATTTTAAAAAGGTTGCCGGCTCTTATGGAATCGTAAAATTTATATACAGCGAAGGCAAACCGGCATTAATAAGAGAGGAGGAGATTTTTGCTATTAAAAAAATTGCAGAAATGCCCTCTAATATAGCAATTGAAGTAAGTGATGACACTTTAAACATGGGCGATGAAGTCTTGGTGCGTAAAGGGCCACTCGCGGGCCTGAAGGTAAAGCTCATTGAGTTTAAAGGAAAATCAAGAATTGCTGTAGAAATTTCTAATTTGGCAAAAACAGTCCTGGTTGAGATGGATAAATCTTATCTCAGCTAGGCGTAAATATCATATCAATAACTAAGGGTAAGTCTTATTTTTATGTGAGTATGGGACTGACAGGGCGAAGCTGTAAAAAGTATTAAATAATTAACCGCCTATGATTAATAAATTGTGTAACAGGAAAGTGCTTGTGACAGGTGGCGCAGGTTTTATTGGCTCAAATATTTGCGAAACTCTTGTCAAACAAGAAAACCAGGTGGTCTGCCTCGATAATTTTATTACAGGTAAAAGACAAAATATCGAAGAACTCATTAAAAATCCCTGCTTTAAATTGATAGAAGGCGATATCAGGAATATCGACGATTGCAGAATGGCCGTAAAGGGTGTTGATGTCATTTTACATCAGGCCGCTTTAGGCTCTATTCCACGCTCTGTTAAAGACCCTGCTACAACAAACGCCATTAACGTAGATGGGTTTATTAATGTGGTTCTGGCTGCAAAGGAAGAAGGCCTGAAGCGTATTGTATATGCCTCCAGTTCATCGGTTTACGGTGATGATGCTACCTTGCCAAAAACTGAAGAAAGGGTGGGCGTTCCTCTATCGCCCTATGCCATTACAAAAAAAGTCAATGAACTGTATGCCAAAGTGTTTTCTGAGGTTTATGGCCTTGAGTTTATAGGGTTGAGATATTTTAATGTTTATGGCATGAAGCAAGACCCTTTTAGTACTTATGCGGCTGTAATACCGAAATTTATTAACCAGATGATAAACCTTGAAAGCCCTGTAATTAATGGAGACGGAAGTTTTTCGCGCGATTTCACTTTCGTAGCCGATGTGGTTCAGATTAATCAGCTTGCCGCGTTAACTGAAAACCCCCTTGCTGTAAACCAGGTTTATAATGTGGCCGCCGGCGGCAGAAATTCAATATTGACTTTATTTGAATTATTGAAAGAGTATCTTAGTCATTTCAAAGCACCGATTAAACAGATTCAGCCGGTTTTTGGGCCTCAGCGAATAGGTGATATACCACATTCTCAGGCTTCTATTGATAAAGCAATTAAACTACTCGGATACAAACCTGATTATGATTTTAAAACAGGGCTTTTGAAAACGGTAGAGTGGTTTTTTGAAAAATGTATCAAATAGCTGCGCACATAATAAATAATATATGAAAAAAGCACTTATAACAGGCATTACAGGACAGGACGGGAGTTACCTGGCTGAAAGTCTGATTAATAAAGGGTATGAGGTACATGGTATAATTCGCCGCTCAAGCTCTTTTAACACATTTAGGATAGACCATTTATATAACAATAAGGAGGTATTAAATAAAAAAATGTTTTTGCATTACGGCGACTTAACCGATTCGAGTAACCTGAACAGGTTGGTCGAAACTGTAGTACCGGATGAAATTTATAATCTTGGCGCTCAAAGCCATGTACAGGTTTCTTTTGAAGTGCCTGAATATACAGCTGAAGTTGATGCCATTGGTACATTGCGCTTTCTTGATGCTATTAAAGAGATGAAGTTAAAAACAAAATTCTATCAGGCCTCTTCATCTGAGCAATACGGCTTGGTACGTGAAGTGCCCCAGAAGGAAACAACACCATTTTATCCTAGAAGCCCTTATGCTGCAGCTAAAGTTTATGCCTATTGGATTACTGTTAACTACCGTGAAGCTTATAATATATTTGCCTGCAATGGCATTTTGTTTAATCACGAAAGTGAACGCAGAGGTAAAACCTTTGTGACCCGGAAGATTTCAGTGGGTGTGGCCAACATAATTGCAGGAAATCAGGATGTACTTTATTTAGGAAACCTTGATGCTAAAAGAGACTGGGGGTATGCTCCAGAATACGTTGAAGGCATGTGGATGATGTTGCAGGCTGATAAACCTGATGATTATGTGCTATCAACAAATGAAACACATACTGTGCGTGAATTTGTCGAAGAAGCTTTTGCTGTTTTGGGTGAAAAAATTGAATGGACTGGAAAAGGGGTGGACGAAAAAGGGATATTAACTTCCTCAGGTAAACAGGTGGTAGGCATTAATCCAAGGCATTTCAGACCCACAGAAGTGGATTTACTCATTGGCGATTACAGCAAAGCAAGAAATATCTTGGGATGGAAACCAAAAACGACTTTTAAAGAACTTGTTAGCTTAATGGTTAATGCCGATTTTAAAAAAGCTGTTCTAAGACATGAAAGTAAATAAAAATTCAAAAATTTATATTGCCGGACACCTTGGCATGGTGGGCTCAGCTATTCATAGAAACCTTATCAGTAAAGGCTATACCTGCTTTGTGCTGAGAACAATAGATGAACTCGACCTTACCAATCAGGCTGCTGTGGAAAAATTTTTCAATGAAGAAAAGCCTGAATATGTTATCCTCGCCGCTGCTAAAGTGGGTGGTATTGTAGCCAACAATGTGTACAGAGCCGAATTTATCTACGAAAACCTGATGATTCAGAATAACGTTATACATGCAGCATGGAAACATGGCGTGAAAAAACTCCTCTTCCTCGGCAGCTCCTGTATATACCCTAAACTGGCACCTCAACCCTTAAAAGAAGAATACCTCCTTTCGGGTTACCTTGAATCTACTAATGAACCTTATGCTATCGCCAAAATTGCAGGTATAAAAATGTGCGAGAATTATTACAGACAATACGGTTGCAATTTTATTTCTGTGATGCCGACCAATCTTTATGGCCCCAACGATAACTACGACCTTGAAAAGTCGCATGTGCTTCCCGCGCTGATAAGAAAAATGCACTTGGGAAAATGCCTTGAAAATAACGATTGGGATGCCATCAGATCAGACCTCAATAAAAGACCCGTGGAAGGTGTAAACGGCGCAAGTGAAAAAGAGGTCATACTCAGAATTCTGAAAAAATATGGCGTTGAGCTCATAAGTGAAAAAACCGGACAAAACACTGTCGCCGTTACACTTTGGGGAACAGGCCATGTGTTCAGAGAATTTCTGCATGTGGATGATATGGCCGGTGCTTGTGCTTTTGTTCTCGAGAATGTTAATATGGATAATCTTTATAAAAACTTTCGTGTTGGCTTCCTGAATATTGGTTCAGGCATCGATTATACTATTAACGAAATTGCACAAACGGTAAAAGATATTGTCAACTTTAAGGGTGAAATTTTATGGGACATTAATAAACCGGATGGTACACCAAAAAAATTATTAGACTCGGAGTTGATGAAAAAACTGGGCTGGGATTCGAAAATAAATTTAAAGGAAGGCATTAATAAGGTTTACACAATTTATGTCGGAAAATAAAAGAGATATCGCCGATAAAGATTCCGTAAAGCAAAAAGCAATTTCGGGGCTTATTTGGAGCTTTGTTGATAATTTCTTAAGACAAGGCATTACATTTCTTGTAGGTATTGTTCTGGCCAGATTGCTATCTCCAAGTGAATTTGGATTGATAGGGATGACCACAATTTTTATTGCCGTATCACAATCATTTGTCGATAGTGGATTTACACAGGCGTTAATACGTAAACAAAATTGTACGCAAACAGATTACACTACTGTTTTTTATTTTAATATTTTTGTTGCTGCTTTTTTTTATTTGGTTTTATATTTTTCTTCAGGAACTATTGCTTCTTTCTTTAATGAACCTCAACTTGAAAAGGTTCTGCAAGTGCTTGGCCTTATATTAATTATTAATGCCTTTGCCGTTGTCCAATTGGCGCGCCTTACTAAAAATATTAATTTTAAATTACAAACAAAAATTTCAGCTATTGCTTCTTTGGTTAGTGGTGCAATTGCTATTTTTATTGCATTAAAAGGATTTGGTGTATGGAGCCTTGTTGTTAAAACACTTACGCAGTTTTCTATAAATTCATTATTGTTATGGCTTTGGAATAAATGGAGGCCTTCTTTGGAATTTAGCAAGAAATCATTTTTAGAAATGTATTCATTTGGGTCAAAACTCTTAATTACCGGGCTTATAGACACTATTTATAAAAATGTTTATTTGTTAATTATTGGTAAATATTTTTCTGCATCTGAGTTGGGATTTTACACGCGGGCAGAACAGTTCAAAGATTTGCCTTCTTCTAATATTACAAATGTTATTCAGCGTGTCAGTTTTCCAATCCTCGCATCTATACAAGATGACCAAGCACGATTAAAAGCGGCCTACAGAAAACTTATAAAAAGTACAATGCTTATAACTTTTACCTTAATGTTAGGAATGTCTGCTATATCTGAGTCGATGGTATTAACATTAATTGGCGAAAAATGGCGCACAACGGTTGAATATCTTCAATTAATTTGCTTTGTTGGAATGTTATTCCCTTTACATGCGCTCAATTTAAATATTCTTAATGTTAAAGGCCGCTCTGATTTATTTTTAAAACTGGAAATTATAAAAAAATTTTTTGCTGTCCCAACTATTATTTTTGGCGTATTCTTTGGCATTAAAGTTATGATTATATGCATGTTTTTTAATTCTCTAATTTCATATTATCTTAATAGCTATTATTCAGGCGCTTTAATTAATTATCCGTTAAAAGAGCAATTGTTTGACATTTTTCCTTCATTTTTATTAGCACTGTTTAATGCATGTGTTGTTTATATTTCAGGTTTATTCATGCCATTTAGTAATTCATTAATTTTTATATTTCAGTTGGCATTGGGGATGATATTATTTATAGTTATTTGTGAAGCTGTGAAGTTTAACACTTACGTCGAATTAAAAGAAGAAGGAAAAAAGCAATTTATTAGGATTTTAAAAAAATAAACAATGAATTATTTAAATAATAATGATAGTTATTGTTTCCTGAAAAGTATTTTTGCTGTCAATGGCGTTCTCAGACAAACAGATGAAGTTATTGATTGGTTGGCAGAGCAAAACAAAAAAGTACATGTTAAAATTGAAAAAACCGATTTTGCAGCACTTAAAAACTGGAAGGTTACCAATGACAGTATAGTCCATGATTCTGGTAAGTTTTTTTCTATTGAAGGCATACATGTTAATACGAATTGGGGCAACCTTTCTGAATGGGAACAACCAATAATTAACCAGCCTGAAATTGGATATTTGGGTTTTATTACAAAAGAATTTAATGGCGTATTACATTTTCTTTTACAAGCGAAAATTGAACCCGGTAATGTAAATTATGTTCAGCTTTCACCAACACTGCAGGCTACCAGAAGTAATTACACTCAAGTGCACGAAGGGAGAAAACCGTTGTATCTCGAATATTTTCAAAACGCAAGACCCGAACAGATACTTTTAGACCAACTCCAATCGGAACAGGGATCCAGATTCCTTAAAAAAAGAAACAGAAATATTATTATTAAGGTTAATGAGAATATTCCTGTCTGCGATAATTTTGTGTGGCTTACTTTAGGTCAGATAAAAACACTAATGCAAAAGGATAACCTCATTAATATGGACACCCGTACTGTAATATCATGTATTCAGTTTGGTTCCTTCGATTCCGATGTGGTTGATTTTTTTAATTTTCTTGGCTATAATTCGTTCGAAAATAATATCGAAAAAGCCTTTTTAAAATCTGCACTTACAGCAAAAGGAGCTCTGCACAATACAGAAAATATTATAACATTTCTTACAAAACTTAAGAGTCAATATGACTTATATATTTCCAAAGTGCCTCTAAGAGAACTTGATAATTGGGTGTTTACCAATAATAGTATTCATCACAAAGAAAACAAATATTTTAAAGTTATTGCCGTTGATGTGGAAATTGGTAACAGGGAAGTTGTAAAATGGAGTCAGCCAATGGTTGAACCAGCGCAAGATGGCCTTTGTGCTTTTGTATGTAAAGAAATAAATGGTATTTTGCATTTCTGTGTTCAGGCAAAACTTGAGTGTGGCAACCACGATGTTGTCGAATTTGCACCAACAGTTCAATGCCTTACCGGAAACTACAAACATACAAAACAAGGGGCACTCCCTTTTCTTGATTATGTGCTTAATGCCAAACCAAACCAAATTGTCTTTGATACTTTGCAATCCGAAGAGGGTGGACGTTTTTTTAAGGAGCAAAACAGAAATATGATAGTAATTGCTAGAGATGATTTGCCTGTTGATCTTCCCGATAAGTATATTTGGATGACACTCAATCAGATGTTTAATTTTCTTAAGTTTAATAATTATATTAACATCCAGGCACGAAGCCTCATTGCGGCCATCTCTTTTAATAAAATATAAGTGCATTCTTAGCCCTTTTACCCATGAAAAAAAGAATTGCTATTATTTGCCCTTCTGATATTGCCCAACGCAGATTTTTACCTGCGCTTTCCGAATTTAAAGGCTTTTCCTTTGCCGGAGTAGCTGTTGCGGATAAAAATGAATGGGATGGCGCTACTGACGAAATTATTGAAAAAGAGTTTGTAAAAGCTAATACCATTGTATCTCAATACGGTGGCAGGGTTTTCAGAAGTTATACTGCTTTAATCGAATCGGATGCCATTGATGCGATGTACTTACCCTTGCCTCCGGCATTGCATTACAAATGGGCTCTTAAAGCTTTGGAAAACGGAAAGCATGTCCTTGTTGAAAAACCTTTTACGACATGCCTGACTGATACAATGAAGCTGATTTCTTTGGCTAAAAAAAATAACCTTTCTATTCACGAAAACTACATGTTCACGTTTCATAGTCAGATAGATGCTATTAGAAAAATTATTGAAAGCGGGGAACTGGGCGATATCAGGCTGTGCCGCGTTAGTTTTGGTTTTCCACTTAGGGCTGCAAACGATTTCAGGTACAATAAAGAACTGGGCGGCGGGGCGTTGCTCGATGCCGGTGGTTATACTTTAAAACTGGGCACTTTAATGCTTGGAGAAAATTTGCATGTTATTGCTTCAAATCTTAATTATATAGATGGTTTTACGGTCGATATGTATGGCTCTGCCACTCTTGTAAATGATGAGGGGCTCACTGCACAAGTCGCTTTTGGAATGGATAATAGCTATAAGTGCGATTTAGAAGTTTGGGGTAGCAAAGGCTCATTATTTACAGGAAGAATTCTTACCGCTCCAGCAGGTTATACCCCCGAATTATTTTTAAAAAAAAATAACGATACCAAAACAATAAAGTTGCCATCCGATGACGCATTTTTGAAATCTATAAGTTTTTTTATGGACTGTATTGAAAACCCTGTAGCTAAATGCAAAAGTTATTCAGATATTTTACTCCAGGCCAAACTTATTGATGAATTTGTTAATTTAATTTTAAAATATTAATATGGACAACAAACCAATTTATGTAACCATGCCATCATTGGCCCCTCTCGAAGAATTTAACGAAATTCTCAAAGGTGTATGGGATAGAGGCATTCTTACACATAATGGCCCGCTCGTACAACAGTTTGAAAAGGACTTGTGTAAGAAACTTGATGTGCCTCATTTTGTAGCTGTCACAAACGGAACTATTGCCATTCAAATGGCTATAAAAGCTCTTGAATTAAAAGGAGAAATCATCACCACTCCCTTTACATGGATTGCTACTGTCAGCGCTATAATGTGGGAAGGTTGCACCCCTGTGTTTTGCGATATTGATCCCGGCACATTAAATATAGATCCTTCAAAAATTGAAGCTTTAATCACCGACAAAACAGTGGCCATATTACCGGTTCATGTTTTTGGCAATCCCTGCGATGTGGATGCTATTAAAGCCATTGCCGATAAACATGGCCTTAAAGTAATTTATGATGCCGCTCATGCAATTGGTTCCTCCTATAAAGGAAAAAGTATGTTGGCTTACGGTGATATCTCTGCAACAAGTTTGCATGCCACAAAACTGCTCAATACTGCAGAAGGCGGAGGTTGTATTACAAACGATAGCGCATTGGCTGAAAAACTAAAACGCATACGTTTTTTTGGGCATAACGATGTAAAAGATATTGTTGAAGACGGTTTCAATGGAAAAATGACCGAAGTGCATGCCGCTCTTGGTATTGCCAATCTTAAGTATTATGATGAGGTTCTTGCAGATAGAAAAGAAAAATATCGTATCTATAAAAATTTACTTTCAAAAAATAATTCATTGGCATTTCAAACACATTGTGTTGGGGAACCTAATTATTCTTATTTCCCTGTCATTTTCGACTCGGAAAAGATACTGATCAAAGTCGAAGAAAAATTAAATCAAAATAACATTTATCCGCGCAGGTATTTCTATCCTTCGGTAAATACCTATACCAAAATTATTGACTATAAAACATGCCCAGTTTCTGAAGAAATTTCTAGAAGAATATTATGTTTGCCTTTATATTGGAAGTTAAAGATAAACTGTATTGAAAAAGTTGTTTTAATTATTAACAACACAATATTTTAATTTAATTATAGATTTTTTTAGACTATTATTTTATTTGTTTTTGTATGATATTTTTGAATAATTTTGGGTCAAATTTTTATCAATTTTAATTCTATAAATGATGAATACATTTAAAGTAGACGAAACGAATTTAATTGAAGAATTTGATGCTCAATTCGAGCATCAATTTGGTTTTTTGAAAAAAAAGTTTGAAAGTAGAAGAATACATTGCTATCCTGCAAATTCTGGAGAAGACGTGCAAGATATTATTAATCAATTTATTTTTAATAGAGAATATATCAAAGAAATTTCATTTTCAGATAGTGTAACACTCTATCAGCTTGGGATATTCGACTATATCCGAAATAAATATGGGGAATCACATTCAATAAATGAACCTTTAGAAAGATCAGACAGCGGACATTACAAAGTTTACGGTGTCAACCCAAAAGGTAGAATGAACCTGCCTTTTGAAGAGTGGAAAAAAAAACACGAATTATGGTATGATAATGTCCGTAAATCTCTTCTCAGTGATTTGCTAATTATTGGAGCAAATGCTATTACACTAAATGGTGAAATTGTATCTGTTGACGGCTTAGGTAATAGAGTGTCCGGAATGATATTCGGCCCAAGACACGTTATCTGTGTTGTTGGAAAAAATAAAATTGTAACAAATCTAGAGTCTGCAGTTGATAGGGTACATAATATAGCTGCACCTCTTAATTACATCAGGCATGCCAAAAAACATTATACAAAACATGAGGTGCTCCCTTGCGTTAAAACCGGAAAATGCCTGAAATGTAGTAACCCCGAAAGTGCTTGTATGAATACGGTTGTCGTGAGAGGTCAAATTCATCATCATGCCGATAGAATTCACCTAATTGTAGTAAATCAAAATTTGGGTTTTTAAAATGAAAAAATTGATAATTCTTGGAGGAAGTGGTATCGGTATGATAGCTGCCTCAATTGCGAATGAATTAGGATATTATAATGTAATAGGTTTTTTAAATGATATTGAAAAAGAAGGTTCTTTTATAGGGAATTACAATAAAATCCCAGTTATTGGGAAAACCTCTGATATTCAGCGTTTTGTTGATGAAGATGTGTGTTTTTTTATAGGTTATGTTGGAATGAAAAATGAAGAAGAAGTATATAGAAAAATAACAAATCTGAATATTCCTGCGAATGCTTTTGCTACTTTAATCCATCCAAGAGCTATTATTCCCAAAGGATTTTGCGAAATTGGAAATGGTGTCTTAATTGCGGCAAATGCTCAACTGTCCCCTGATACTAAAATTAGTGATAATTGTATTGTTTTAGGAAATGCAATTATTGGCCACAACAGTGTAATGGAAAGGTTTGCTCATGTGGCTGCTAGTGGACATATTGGGGCAAATGTAGTTTTAGGTAAAGGAGTGCATATAGGAAGCAATGCTACTTTGCGTGAGAAAATTAAAATCGGAGATTTTTCGCTTGTTGGTTCTGGCTCTGTTGTTTTAAATGACGTTCCGGAAAATACAATTGTTGTAGGCAACCCGGCTAGAATCCTAAAAACAAAGGATTGAAGTGTTTAACTCTTATTTCTTTATACCTGCTGATAAAATTAAATATATAAAGAAAATTGACTCAATTGAGGCAACACACTTTATTTTTGATTTGGAAGAATCTGTGTATTACGGTAATGTGGACATTTGTATAGAGAATTTGTCGAAAATAAATGTTCTGAGTAATTTTGCTGTTCGTTTGCCGCTTAATTATAACAACCTGTCCGTTTCTGAAAACTTACTCATGGAAGTGTATGGTATTGGATTCAGAACTTTTGTTTTGCCAAAGATGGAAAGCGATGTTGATTTTTATAATCTCGTTAATTTTGCATTGTCGAAAGGCCTGACAAATATACGTTATATTATAATTGTTGAGACCCCGAAATTACTTCTCTATATAGAGAAAATACTTGAAAAAAGCAGAGAATGTATAGATTGTGTCATTGTTGGAAGCCACGATTTTTGTAGCCTCGTCGGATGTAAACATACCATCCATAATTTATTGTATTTAAGGTTAAAACTCATTTCTGTTTGTAAAGCATTTAATGTGGAAATTATTGATTTTGTTTCAACTGAAATTCAGAAGATGGATGTGTTTGCCAATGAGTGTATAGAGGCATTTGATATGGGCTTTGATGGCAAAGCAATTATTCACCCGAATCAATTAAAAGCACTAAGTTCTGCCTGCTACTATAGCGAGGCGGACATTAAAGAAGCTATTGAAGTGCAAGAGCAATTGGATAAATGTGATATGAATAAGTTTTCAATTATTAAGGTGGCAGGGAAAATTTATGAAAAACCCCATTTAAAACGTATTTATAATATTATTAACTATATAAAAAGGAGGTAAAATGATATATGACATGAGAAAAAACTTTGGCCGCTTTTTAGAAGAATTTCAGGTGGGCGATATTTATAAACATTGGCCAGGTAAAACAATTACAGAAAGTGATAATAACTTGTTCTCTTTACTTGTTATGAATCACCATCCTGTTCATTTAGACCAAAAGTATTGCCTGACGCAGCAACATGGACAGGTATTAGTCGTAGGAACACTTGTCTTGAGTTTGGTTGCAGGTATGAGCGTTTCTGAAATTTCAGGGAAAGCAATTGCTAATCTCGATTATGAAAAGATAACTCACGATGGCCCTGTTTTCATTGGCGATACTATTTATTGTGAAACTGAGATTTTAGATGTTAAGGAATCACGCTCAAAAAATGACAGAGGCGTTATTTATGTCGAAACCAGAGCTTTTAACCAAAAGGATGAAAAAATATTAACTTTGCGCCGTCATGTATTAATTCCTAAAAAATGTTATTATGAAAAGTAAAAGTGATTTTGTGCTGAGAACCATGCTGTTTGTTCCTGCACACAAAGAAGACCTGATAGAAAAAGCGGCTACCTGTAACGCGGATTCTTTAGTGCTTGATTTGGAAGACTCTTGCAGACCCGATTCAAATAAAATTCGCGGCAGAAAGAATATTGTGGACACCTTACAAAGAAAAATTTTCGGAAAAAAGAAAATTTTTGTGCGAATCAATCCCCGTGAAACAGGCTTTATGTTTGATGATTTATGCGAGGTAACTATTAAGGAACTAGATGGATTCCTTTATCCAATGGCAGGTTCTAAAGATGATATTGTTTTTTTCTGCAATATGCTAACCGAAATTGAAATGTCGCGCCATTTGCCGGTAGGTAATATTAAATTATTCCCGGTAATTGAAACCGGAGAGGGCATTTTAAACGCCAAGGAAATTGCCAGTGCGTCAGATCGTGTTATTGCTTTAGGCTTTGGAAGCGAGGACTTTGCAACAGATATTGATTGTATTAGAGATGATCATAATGTAAGTATTCAGATTCCTAGACAAAATGTAGTTTTTGCTGCCCGTTCGGTAGGTGCTATCCCTGTTGATACGCCTCATGTGAATGTGCATGATATTGAAGGCCTTGAAAGACACATAAAACAAGCCAGAAATTTAGGATTTGGGGGTATGCAGATTTTACACCCAAAAGAAATTAATTTATGCCATCAATATTTTACACCCTCCGATAATGAAGCTATGGAAGCCAAAGAAATAGTTAGGCTTTTTGATGAGGCTCAAAAAAACAACAATGGCGTTGCTATAATGGATGGAAAGTTTATCTCCCCTCCAACTTACAAAAGAGCTTTACAATTAATTGAGAATTATGAGTTAATTAATAAATTTAATAATAAATGAAATGGCCAAAACAAAAGTAAATTTACAAACACTGTCAAAAATGAAAAGAGAAGGCATACCTGTAAGCTGGATAACAGCTTATGACCTGCCTTTTGCAAGCGCTGCTGAAAATGCTGGCATTGATATGATCTTGGTTGGCGACTCAGGTGGCATGGTTCAGTTGGGATATAAAACTACGAATCCCGTAACAATGGACGAAATGATTGTATTGTCCAGCTCTGCCCGAAGGGGTGCTCCAAATACTTTCCTTATTGGTGATATGCCACAAGGTTCATACGAAATAAGTAAGGAAAAAGCCGTAGAAAATGCCCTGAGGTTTATTAAAGAATCTGGCTGTGATGCTGTTAAGTGCGAAGGCGGTAGAAGAATTATCGACAAGGTTAAAGCGATGGTCGATGCAGGTGTACTTGTTTTTGGGCACTTAGGATTAACCCCCCAGTCAACAAGCTCTTTTGGCGGTTATAATGTACAAGGTAAAACCCTCAAAAGCTTTGAATCCACTGTTGAAGATGCTCTTGCTTTACAGGAAGCAGGTGTTATGGCTATACTGTTAGAAGCTATGCCAACGGCTCCCGCCGGTCAAATTGCTAAACTTTTGGATATACCTATATACGGTATTGGCGCAGGTTCTGAGGTTGATGGACAATTAATTATTATGCACGATTTGATGGGCTTTTATCAATCATTCAGACCATGGTTTGCAAAATGCTATATCCCCGAAATCATTGGCGAATTTCATAAACATATTACTTCTATTTCAGATATTCGGCAATACGGCAGGGAAAATAGAAAAGATGGCTTATTCGCTATTGCAGAAATAGCTATTGCTAAGTATATTGAAGAAGTTAAAAATAATACCTTTCCAGGTACACAATACAGCTATCCTATAAAGGATATGCAATTGGAAGAACTCACCAAATCAAAGTATTGGAAATAGATTAGCCCCTACTTCTTAAAAAATAATTAGGATCGTTGTTTTTAGTAAGCTTAAGTTGCATTACTAATATAAATATTTATATGTATATTTGATGCTATAAATGTTTTTGATGCAGAAACAAGTTTTAGATTACTGGTCTGATTCCTTGAAATTATAAAGCGCTTTGGGTGTTGTGAGCGGCACTGGATATGCTTAACAAAGATAAAAAAATAATTCTTTTTAATTTATCAGTATTACTTATTGTGAATTATCTTTTTATAAACAAAATTACAGTTTGTCAATATTGAATGAAAAAGATTATTGTAAACTTCTGCCCTACAGGCATGATTCCTAATAAATCCACTACTCCTTACGTGCCTGTTACTCCAAATGAGATTATAGAACAGACCCATCAGGCTTTCGAACTGGGTATCACCATTGCTCATTTACATGCCCGTAACGATGACGAAACCCCTTCGTATCATAAAAATATTTATCATCATATTTTTGAAGGTATACGCAAATATTGTCCTGACCTAATAATTTGCTGCTCCACTTCGGGAAGGTATTGTTCTGAATTCGAAAAACGTTCTGCAGTAATTGAGTTGAAACCCGATATGTGCTCACTTACCTTATCTTCATTAAATTTCACAAATCAAACCTCTATAAATAGCCCTGATGTTATAGTTCGGCTTGCAGAAAATGTGTCGTTGTTAGCTCCCAGTCATTAATAAGTTTTGGAGTAAATGTTAAAAGGGGAGCTCTGATTGGTCATCATAACATTATTAATGATTTTGTTGATATTAATTCTGGTGCAGTGCTGTCGGGTAGTGTTAAAGTGGGTACAGGTACAATAATTGGCTCTGGAACAGTAATCATCGAAAAAATTACTATCGGAGAAAATTGCATGGTGGGGGCTGGCAGTGTTGTTACACGCGATATCCCTTCAGGAACTGTTGCTTATGGAAACCCATGCAAGGTTGTTAGAGAAAATGAAAAAAGATGCATATATATAATTGTTCATAAATTGTTTATTTAATTATTATGGTCTTATCAAGTGACGAAATAGAAAAAAGAATTAACGATTCTTATGAGGTTGCTAATAATGTTATTAATGCTGTTCCGCAACCAATGGTGTCAGTAAGAACTTCTACATACCAGCATGCTTCTTATATTACGCAATGTATTGAAAGCATTTTAATGCAAAAAACAAATTTTAGTTTTGAATATATCATTGGCGAAGATTTTAGTACTGATGGCACAAGGGAAATTGTTTTTGAATATGCAAAAAAATATCCTGATATAATACGCGTAATTACTGCTGATTATAATGTGGGTATGAAATCTAATGGGATGCGTTGTCAAAGAGCCTACAGGGGCAAATATATTGCGCTTTGCGAAGGTGACGATTATTGGACAGACCCATTAAAGCTTCAAAAACAGGTTGATTTCCTAGAACAAAATACTGATTATTGTTTGTGTTTTCATAATGCTCATTATCGTTATGAATGTAGAAATTCAAAAATATTTCCTTTTAATAAAGATTTACATAAACATGTTTTCAATACTTTAGATGTAATTTCTATGGAATGGTTTGTTCCCCCACAAAGTATTGTCTATCGAAAAGATTTATACCAAATTCCCGAATGGGTTTCTTTTGTTCAACAAGGCGATATAGCAATGCTTTTACTATTGAGTTTGAGTGGAAATTTGTATTACATAGATGAAATAATGAGTGTGTATAGAAAGCATAAAACAGGTATGGGTAAAACTGTTAACTTTAGCGTGACAATTAATAAATATATTGAATTGTTATGTTACTTCGACATGCACTCAGGTTTTAAATACCATAGCGAAATTGAAAAAAGAAAATTGATGTTAAGAAAAAAATTATATAAAGCGTATTTCTATAACAGAAAAAAAATTGTTCAATTTTTATCCTTCGATTTTTATGCTTTTAAATTGGATGCCCTTTTTAAAAAAATGTCCAATAGATAATGAATAGAGAAAATAATTCTAAGAAATTTGTTGATTATTTTTTGGTTTTTTTGCTGGTTGCAATATCAGGATTTAATTATTTTTATTTGCACAAGGAATTTATTACTATCACTTTTATTATTGCTG
>JAKIYU010000229.1 GCA_022708385.1 Bacteroidota bacterium
ATATACTTGCACTTACCTTTACCAACAAGGCTGCCAACGAGATGAAAGAGCGTGTAACCCAGCTGCTTGGCAGCAACGATGCTCGCAACGTATGGCTGGGTACTTTCCACTCGGTGTTTGCCCGCACACTCCGTAAAGAGGGCGAGAGGATGGGTTATCCCCATAATTTTACCATATACGATACCGAGGATTCCAAACGTCTTTTAAAAGTCATCATCAAAAACCTCGAACTGGACGAGAAAGTGTATAAAGTATCAACCATTCTCAGTAGAATCTCCATGGCCAAATCCAACCTTATCAATGCAGCCGACTATAACAGCAATACCGAACTGCTCGAAAACGACAAAGCCATGAAACGCCCTTTTACCGGTCAGATATTTACCACCTATGCCGAAAAATGCCTGCGTGCTTCGGCTATGGACTTCGACGACCTCCTGCTCAATATGAATATCCTCCTGCGCGATTTCCCTGAGGTATTGCACAAATATCAGAAAATGTTCAAATACATTCTCGTGGACGAATACCAGGATACCAACTATGCCCAGTACATGATAGTAAAAAAACTGGCTGCCGACAATGAGAATATTACGGTTGTAGGAGACGATGCCCAGAGCATTTACGGCTTCAGGGGCGCCAATATCGAAAATATCCTTAACCTGAAAAAGGATTATCCTGCCCTAAAGATTTTTAAACTGGAACAAAATTACCGCTCTACCAAAAACATTGTCAATGCAGCCAACAGCATTATCTCAAATAATAAAAACCAGTTCAAGAAAGAAATTTGGACCGATAATGAAACCGGGGAGCTGATAAAAGTCATTAAAGCTTCTTCCGAAAATGACGAAGGCCGTAAAATTGCCGATTATATCTTGTCGTTGAAGGATGCGAACAACAGTCCTTACACCGATTATGCCGTACTTTACCGTACCAATGCCCAGTCACGCGCCATTGAAGAAGCCCTGCGTAAAATAAATATTCCCTACCGCATCTTTGGCAGTATTTCGTTTTACCAGCGCAAAGAGGTTAAAGACCTTATAGCTTATTTCCGCCTGGTTATTAATCCTAATGATGATGAAGCCCTCCTGAGAATTATTAACTATCCCGCCCGCGGCTTGGGAAAGGTTACCATCGAACGTCTTGTGGCCGAAGCCGATATGCACAAATTGTCATTGTGGCAGTATTTGAACCGCGTAAGCGAGTTTAAGTCCGACATAGGCTCAGGGCCTTTGAAAAAGATGGAAGATTTTATTTATATGATACGCAGTTTCGCCGCTTTTCTCAATACCAAAAATGCCTACGAACTGGCCCACCATATTGCCGATAAAAGTGGTATGCTGCTCGACCTTTTCGAAGATAAAACCCCCGACGGTGTGAACCGCTACGAGAATATAAAAGAATTGCTGGCCGGTATCAAATCTTTTGTGGACGAAACTGCTGAAAATACACAGCAGGAGCTTAGCGAAGCAGCAAGTCTGGCGAACTATGTGCAGAATGTGTCGTTGCTTACCGATGCCGATAAAGATGAAAAAGAAACAGATGTAGTGTCGCTCATGACCATTCACATGGCCAAAGGCCTTGAGTTTCCTTACGTGTTTTTAGCCGGCCTCGAGGAAAATCTTTTCCCTTCCCTAATGGCCCTGAATACACGCAGCGAACTGGAAGAAGAACGCCGCCTTTTTTATGTGGCAGTGACACGTGCCATGCGGAAATTGTTTATTTCCTATGCCGAAAGCCGCTATAAATGGGGAAACCTCGATATATGCGAACCCAGCCGCTTTATTGATGACATCAATGACAAATACCTCGATTATGAAATTCTGAAGAAAGAAAACCCCTATACGAAAATATTCCGGCCAAAAGATGAACAGCGCAACCAATCGCAGGAGGCCCCTAAAAAGTATGTTTCCAAATCGCCTGCCCCGGGAAAAAATCTTAAAAAACTAAGTCCCAACGAATCACCCGGCAACGACAACACCCATTATGAAGTAGGTATGCACGTATTACATGAAAGGTTCGGCAAAGGTAAAATTGTTAGTCTGGAAGGAGCTTCAGGCAACATGAAAGCTCTTGTATATTTCGAAAAAGAAGGCGAAAAACAACTCCTGCTGAAATACGCAAAATTGAAAATTCTGTAATAATTAACGCTTTGTCTCGTTTGTGTATCAGTCGTAACTAAGGGCTTTAAACTATGAATAACTGTTGTAAATATTTTTTTTATACCGCCTGTTTTATTATTTGTTTTTTTCTGCCAGGGGTGTCGGCAGGGCAGGGCAGGGTGGAAGTGGAAGTGTCGGGTTTGTCGGATGACTATTATCTGGCCCCGATTGGTAGAAATGGGGTGTTGCTCTTTGGTGAGACAGGGAAAAATATTCGGAATGTCACCCCCTATACCTTTACAAAGTATAACGTCAACTTTGCCAAAGAATGGGAGGTTTCAGTGGATGTTAAATACCGCTTGTTCCCTCTGAAATATGTATATGACGAACAGTATGAGAAGCTGTATGTGCTCATGGCCAGGGGCAGCACATCGTATGTGGCTGATAAATATCAGGTGTTGGAGTTGGATATTGCCACAAAGAAAATATCTCTCCTTAATGGCACTTTTAAAAGGCGTACCCATATCGCCGATTTTGTCGTAGCTTCGGGTCGTGTTTACTTCGGAGGTTATACCCTGCCGCCTAACAGCGACCTGTTCTTTAAAACTATGTATTCCCTTATGCTGTTTTATGTACCGGCTTTTTTCGGCTCACTTAATTTAAAACTAAAACCTTTTCTTTGTGCTGCTGACTTTACTAAGGGAACTCTTACGGAATATCCCCTTAACATGAAAGGGAATGCGAGGGTGTTGTCCATTACAACCGACAAAGTCACTGACGATGTTAATGTTCTTTTTTCTGAAAAGATATCCCGGAAGGATATAACCCAGGGCATAATAGTGCTTGATAGCCTGGGCACCTGCACCGAAAAAATTGTTTTCGCCGACAGCGGCAACATTGATATATTAACGGGACTGCTCACAAGGGTTGACAGCAATAACCGTATTGTCATCGGTGCCTTTGTCCCACGCCCGCAGGGTTATAAAGAGTCTTATTTTAACGAAAGTATTCACAATCCTGCTTCTTCCGGTTTTTATTGCGCCGGACTGGATGAAAACAAACAGACCTTTTTGAAATTATATCCTTATACAAAATTTACAAACTTTTACAACTTCCTTTCCGACCGGAGTCAGATGAGGATTAAAAAGAAAATGGCACGCCGGCAGGCCAGGGGAAAGGAATATCAGGCGAAATATTACGTTCTTGTAAATGACCTGATAGTGCAGGAAAAAAGCCTTATTTTTCTTGCCGAAGCCTATTATCCTGAATATGAAACCCGCTGCGAAACGGCTTTTAACCCCAATGGCACAACATACCAGAGGTGCTACACCGTTTTTACCGGATACAGGGTTACCCATGCCATTGCCGCGGCATTCGACAACTCAGGAGAACTGCTTTGGGACAACAGCTTTGAAGTGATGGATGTGGTGTCGTACGAACTTAAACCCAGGGTAAAAGCCCTGGCCGATGGCAATGAACTGCTTTTGGTGTATGCCAACAACGGCGAACTGAAATCGAAAGTTATTGCAGGGGGCAAAGTCGTGGAAAGCAAAAACACCGTAAAGATTGAAGCGGCCCATAGTAGCGATAAGGTAAAAGAAAATTACGGCAGCGGCATATCCTACTGGTATAATAATTACTTTATCGCTTACGGCTACCAGAAAATTAAAAACCTCTCAGCCGGAAACAACACCAAAAAAAGGGTTTTCTATTTTAATAAAATAGCGTATAAGTAATAGAAAATGAATGGCTTGGGGACTACCCTCCGCCTAAATATAGTTTGAAGTGTGAAGTGTGAAGTTTGAAGTTGCCTTTTGCGGGTGTGGGTGAACAACTTCACACTTCACACTTCAAATTTCACACTCCGAACTTTTAACTTGCTCAGCCTCAATATTTAAAACTGCTCCCACCCATAAACTCTCTCAGTATGGAAGTTGGGGGAACATCGTGTGGTTTACAGGGCAAGAAGTACGATAGGAATTTCCGAAGACGAATGGCTTCGGCATATTCCGCTACATTTTCGGGGACTTCACCCAAAATAGCATCGGCAATTTTTTTTAGCACTGCCAGCTCATACAACAGGGCAGAATTAAACATTACATCGGCATTTTCCTGGTAGGGAAAGATATATTTCTCCTCTCCTTTTTTAACACTGGGCCAGCGCCTTATGGTTTCAAGAGCGGAATATCCTCTGTAAAAATAATCTCTTACAATGCGCCGTATGAGGCGATTGTCGGTGGTGGATATGGGGTTCTGCGCATCAATGGATATTTGTGTAAGCGCCGAAACAAATACCCTGTACTTATTTTTTTCCTTAATTGATTCTGTCAGTTTCGGATTCAGCCCGTGAATGCCCTCCACAATAATGATGTGCTCGGGTCCCAGTTTGACCCGCTTGCCTTCCTCGCGCCGCCCCAGCCTGAAGTTGAAACGGGGCAACCGCACCTCCTCGCCGCGCAACATCGCCTGCAACTGCTGATT
>JAKIYU010000230.1 GCA_022708385.1 Bacteroidota bacterium
ATTTGCAGCAAACGGCTTCAACTTTAAATTTTTGCACCAGCACTTCCTTCATCAGTTGTGCTTCTTCTATAAGGCCTACACAATGGGCAATGCCAATTCTTTTATATCCCATTTCAAGGGCAAATCCCATAGTTTCTTCGAGCCTTGTCCATTGCATATAATGCTCCCCTTCAATCTTTGCCGAGGCTTCAAAAATTTTTTTTATTTCTGCCTCTTCATAAGCGGTTAGCGTGGGCGAGGCATACTTTTCAAAATCCTGACCTTTGGCACATTTCTGTCCGCTGTAACAATCGTAGGTTTTACACCCTGCACAATTTATCATGACGTGTGTTTTTTAGTATTCAATACCTTCTCTGGCTTGAATTCCATTGTTATAATAATGTTTTATTTCTTTCATCTCTGTTATGAGGTCGGCAATTTGGTATAGCTCAGGTGGCGCATGGCGGCCTGTAAGAATAATTTCAAGGTTTTCGGTCCTGTTGCTCAGGACATTTAATAATTCCTGGGTTGTGAATAAATTATAGTAAAGGGCAATGCAGACCTCGTCCATAATTATAACCTCATATTCATTTGAAGGTATTATCATAGCCATATCGGTCAGTCCTTCTCTGGCCGCATTTATATCTTCCTGAGTGGGTTTGTTTTCAATAAAACAACCTCTGCCGAATTGTTTAACAGTAATTTCAGGTAGTTTTTTCAATGCGGATAGCTCGGCATAGGGCATTCCTTTTATAAACTGCCCGATGAAAACCTTTTTTCCTGCACCTGCTGCTCTTACAGCAAGTCCGATAGCGGCTGTGGTTTTTCCCTTGCCATGCCCGGTATAAAGATGTATATAGCCTTTCATGATGTTATTTTTTTTCAACAGGGATGGCGTACCAATGTATGGCTTTCTCAGGACAAACACTCAGACAATCGCCGCAGGAAGTGCAGTTTTCGTAATCGAAATGCAAAATGTCGGGTTTGCAGGGAATGGTAAGCGAAATACAGTACTTAATACAGCGTGCACACGAATCGTTTTGTGCCCTGTGAATGGCTTTTTCGGGACATATATCCACACACTTGCCGCACGTTGTGCATTTTGCAAAATCAATGACAGGTATTTTTTCTTTCATGTTGTGAATGGTTAGGTCTTTTAAAATGCTAATTTAGTGTATCGTTTAAAATAAAATTAAAAATAAGGTCTGTTTTGGCTGCTATTTCTGAATCTGGCGCATATTCGACGATGCTTTTTTTGTGAACCATGGTGCCTGCCACAATAATTCCATTGTCATGGCAATAGTTATAAATTTCCCGGGTTATTTCTTCGTTGAGGTCGAATTTGTTAATAATAACCCAAATTTGGGTGTTAAAATGCCGGCATATTTCAATAACCCGCTTCATATCCGAAAGGCCCGAAAGTGTAGGCTCTGTAATAATTACAGCATGGTCGGCTCCTGTAATGGATGATATTACGGGGCAACCTATACCGGGTGGGCTGTCAATGATTATGATGTCTGTATTTAGCCTTAGGGCTTCGGCCTTCGCCTTTTCCCTGACTACGCTTACCAAACGCCCTGAGTTCTCTTCGCCGGGTGCCAGTATGCCAAAAACCATCTGGCCATTACGAAAAGGCCCTGTATATATCCTGCTCTTGTCCTTGTTAACCATAGTGATGGCTTTTTCGGGGCACAGTCGTGCACACAGGTGGCAGCCGTCGCAATTGATGTCGTTAATAATTATCCTGTTCTGTAATAAGGCAATAGCGTTAAAACGGCATTTTTCCGCGCAGACCCCGCAAAGTGTGCATAATGATGCCTCCACAACAGCCTTACTGCCTGAAACAAATACCGATGTGTTTTCTATGACGGGTTCAAACAGGATATGCATATTTGCGGCATCCACATCGCAATCGGCCAGAATAACCTTTTTGTTTAAGGTGGCAAAAGCAGCGCTGATAAAGCTTTTACCGGTGCCTCCTTTACCGCTGATGACCGCTATTTCCATGCTTATTTAATGTGTTAATGTTTAAAAATAATTCATAAAAACTCTTTTCCATACGGCTGTCGGAGGCGGCATAAAGCTCCCCGCGTGAATAGGTTGTGGCAATTGCCCTCTCGAAAGGAATACTCATGAGCAGGTTGATGTTTTCGCTTGTTATATAAGCCCTGATATCGTCATTGCCCAGCCCCGTCCTGTTTATAATAACTCCGAAAGCCTTATGCATGGTGCGCAGTGTTTCAACCGATTGTCTGAGGTCGCTCAGGCCGAAAGGTGTAGGCTCGGCTACCAGAATGATATAATCGGCAGCCGAAACAGTTTGTATAAAAGGGCAGGAGGTGCCGGGAGGGGCATCCATGATAACAATAGCATTCGCTTGCGCCTCATGGATACCTGCTTTAATTACCGGGACAGGGGAATATACCCCTACTTTCATGCGCGTTTCTATAAGCGTGGCATGAGTGTCAATGCTATAGGTGCTAATCTGCCCCAGCACTATGTCTTTTTCACTTATGGCTTTGTATGTACATGCTTCTGTGCAAGCGCCACAGCCGTGACAAAGGTCTTCCATGATTTGAATAACCTTTAACGGGCGTACAAAAAAAATAGCATTGTAGTTACAGTATTCATAACACTTACCGCAGTAAACACAATGAGCCTCATCAAGGGTGGGTACTTTCTGTTTTACATCCTTGAGTAATGTAAGCGGGGCTTTGAAAAATATCTGAGCATTAGGCGCTTCGGCGTCACAGTCGAGAAGCGTTACCCTGTATCCTTTTTGCCAGAGGGTGTAAAACAGATTTGAAGCAACAAAAGTTTTTCCTGTTCCCCCTTTACCACTGGCTATGGCTATTTTAAAATTCATTCTTTAAGGAAAATCTGTAACAGAATTTTTTTTAATCAGTGCTGACAACTGCTGCTGTGGTTGTCGTCATGATTGCAATAATTGGCGCTTAATGTCAGTTTGTTGGCAAGAAAGTCTTTGACTAATTCTTCAGGGGCTTTTACAGGAGCGCCCACAAAAGCATTGATTTTTTGTTCGTTAAAGAGCATTATGGCTCTCTCTCCCATGCCGCCTGCAATAACGTCGGTGACTCCGAACTGAGCCACCCAGCGGGGGTATAAACCCGGTACATGTTCGGGTGGCGTGTGCTGTTTAATTTCAGTAATGACGCCATTTTTTACTTCAACAATGGCAAAAGCTTCACAATGTCCGAAATGTGGACATAATACCCCATTTTCTATTGGGATGGCTATACATTTGTTCATAATAATTTATTTAAATATTTAAGTATCAATGAGTCATTCTATATCTTTCCGCTGTCCAAACGCAATCCTTTGCCTTGCCCGCCACCTGTTTTTCTTTTCTTTCCCATACCTTTCCCCATTTTTTGCAATTTTTCTTCATTGTTGAGTTTTGAGCATTTGCCCAATTTGCGGCCTGTTCCCGGACCTTTGCCTTCGGGGCCGCTACCATCTAATTTTGGCATGATTAATATTTTTTTAAAGGTTTAACATTTTAATAATTTCATTAATTTTCCTGTTCGGCTCTTTTATTACAATCATCTGAATTTTTAAACTGTCAAGTAAAGATTTGATTTTAAAACCAAACTCACCCGATATGATCTTCGACACCCCTCTTTCGGCAATAAATTGCACGGCTGCAGGTCCGGCTCCGGAATCTGCCTCAGCATGAGGATTTTGTAAAAACTCTGTGGTTTTCTTTTCGGTATCGTATATGACAAAAAAGGCACAACGTCCGAAACGTTCATCCAGAACTTCATTTAATGTGTTTCCGGTAGAGGTGATGGCTATTTTCATGGCTGTTTACAATGATTTATAAAATTTTGTTTTTCGTTTTCTTCTCAAAGGCGTTTTGCAATCGGGACATAGGTCATCCACACAGGGGACACCAACCTGATGGGGCTTCTCATAGCCGCACGACGGACAGTAACAATTGTCGTTGACAGCTTTTATTGCCCTGTCTGTGCCGGCTCCCGATGGCTCATAATTTATAATATCCTGGCTGCGGCATAACGGACAGGAGGTTATGGGCTGTTCTTTTTCAGGATTGTTAAAAAAACAACCGCAGGCGCTGCATTCGTACCAGTCGCTGTCGAAGTATATCTTGCCCCCTTCAATCCTGATGGGTCGCCCCTCAGCAAACGCTGCCGCTATCTTCTGGCGCACCGAAGCATACATACGGGTAAATGTAGGCCTCGACACGCCCATTATGGCCGATGCCTGATGATGATTCAGCAAATCATAATCGCACAAACGAAGCGCCTCGTATTCTTCAATGTTTATTATTACTGCGGGCATTTTCCCCGGCTTATATTCCGGCCCGTAGGGCTTGAACCCTTTTATGGCAGGGGGGCTTACAACTTTTCTTAAACGCTTGATGCGTGGACTCACCGGTAAAATTATTTAAAAAATTACCGCAAAGATAATGAACATATGTTCATTAAAAATTTTTTTTTATTAAATTTTTATTATTTTGTAAAAATATATAAAACTGCCGACTTCAAGTTTTAAAACATATAAACCATTTTGAAAAGTGCTTATATCGATACTTGTAATG
>JAKIYU010000231.1 GCA_022708385.1 Bacteroidota bacterium
ACTCCAAACTCTAAACTCTAAACTTCAAACTTCAAACTTCAAACTTAATTTACCCCATACTTTTTCTGGTACCACTTGGCTCCCTGGTGCATCAGCAATGCGGAACCCACACCGATGACTATGCCTGTGGCCACATCACTCGGATAGTGTGCCCCAAGATGCATACGCGAATAGCCCGCCAGGCAAGCCCATGTAAAAGAAGGTGCGATAACATACCACTTGGGGTACATCAGGCTGATGCTTGTTGCTGTAGCAAATGCAGCGGAAGTGTGCCCTGACGGGAAAGAGTAACTGCTCTCCTTAACCACAGCCTGTAAATCGGGATAGGTATCGTAAGGGCGAGGCCTCCTGACAGTCCATTTAAGCCCGTAGGTAAGGCATGTGGCCAGTATAAAACTACCGCCGGCTTCTATGCCATTGTTGCGTAAAGTGGCGTCCTTGGTCAGCAATCCTGTGGCAAACATCCCCACTGGTGCACCCACCCCAACTGGTATAACTGTATTTGTTACCACCTTAAAACCTCCGTCCAAACGCATATTCCGTTTCAGATTAATATCTCTGAGAAGGTCTATATCTTTATTTTGCGATTGTACCAAATTTATAGCCGCAATTATCAGAAATATTGTAAATAAAAAGGTGCTTACTAAAGAGTTTTTCATGTCATTTATTAAATACAATAAAACTTTGCCCAGAAATACTGTCGAAATAACTTGTTGCAACTCTTTCTTTTAGGGCTTCAGGTAATAAACCATCACGATAAACAAGAGCATAATCTATAGAATGTTCATTGATAAAATCTGATTTTGACTGGTCAGTCGAAATATAAGAATTTGTTGCTTTTTGTTGCTTTATGAAGTTGTAAAATTCAAACGATTTGAACAATGACTTATTAAAACTTGTGTTAGTGTCAATATCTAGATCGAATATACTTAGGTTGCTTACAGCATTAAATTGATTGGTTAATTTTATAGACATACCCGAAAAGGTAAGTCCTGTTAACCCATAAGCATTAAGGGGGTAGTTTTTTATGTCCTCATTTCCCATAAAACACACACCTAGCGGATTCAATTCGTGACTGTTAAGATAAGTTGTGATATCTTTCAGATAGGTTTCACTGTATAAATTAAGGCTTTGTTCTTTATAATGTCCTTGAAGACGGATATTATTTGTAATGTTATAAATAGCGCATCCGACAAAAAACAGAAAAATCAGGACATTTATATAGACAATTCTTGAGTTTTTGCTTAATGTTATATTGCTTTGCCATGCAGTAAAAACCAACATAATATATATAATCAGTAATGGTATAAGGTAAGTAAAAAACTGACCACCACTAAATAGATTAATAGAGGCTATTGTGCCTGTTATTGAACCGATAGCAAATATCAGAAGTAATAAAATCAATATATTGCGAAAAACTTTTATTTTCTCATAGGTAATATTGCTTCTTTTGAAAAGTACAATAACAATAAAAAGCAGGTATGGACTGAAAATTATAAGCAATCGTAATTCAGAGAAAAACATCCTGAAAAAAAGTGTTTTTAATAAGGATGTATCAAAAGCACTGAAAAAATCTGATATGATTTGTCCAAATCCGAGGGATTCGGCGTTTTTGTTGCCCCACAACACATAAATACCAACAAAGGCAATGAAGAAGATAAAGAATAGCAGATACAGGAACTTAATATCTTCTCTTGTGTATGTTTTATGCCATTTGTTTAGCAGCAAGAATAAAAAAATACCCCCGCTGATACCGGGCATCACACCTATTGTGACAATGCTTGTGCAAAGCAACAGGAACGTAGCAGGGACATTTTTACCTTTTATAAAAAAGAGAAACGAGGCTATAACAAAGGGATACAATACAGCCGATTTTTTACCCCACACGTGGGCTATATTACCTACTAAGCCACCGTACCATTTAAGCAGTTCGTAACGGTTGTAAAATTCGAAATACATACCGCCTGTAAAAAGGATAACAAAACTCAATGCGGCTTTAAAGCATGTAACCTTTCCGTAGTGTTCCCAGATGGCAAGCAAACCAAAGTACGATGTCACATAAAACAAGGGATATACAAAAAGCATCAGCGTGGCTATTCCCGGCACAGGCAGAACAGTTGAAAAAAATCCGTTTAGCCAGAGCTCAAAGTAATGATAGGGCGAAATGCCATGAAAAGCTTCATAGTAGTAGTTGGAAAGCAAGTACTTATTGTTCTCCTGACCAGTTTGGGTTATGACCTGTGAAATATTATACATATCCACATAATCCACAAAGGGTATCACAAAATGAAATGTACCACTCTTCAAAAACCAAACGGCTTCATAGCTGAAAAAGATTAAAGTGCTTATAATAAGAAGCGGAAAGTTTTTCTTCAAAAAAAGCCATAAATATTTAAGCAGTCCTTCTGTCTCAAAGTCTTTTTTGCTGTAGTAACGGTACAGAAGCAGGACGGCAGTAATCAGAAAAAGGATGTTGACACTGTGGCCTGCTGTCCTGATGAGTGAAAAAACTGTGACACACAGAATAAGCCCCAGGAGCATCGAATAAAAAAGCACAGTATAATTGCCTGACGGGTCTTTCCTAACAGGTAACAACCGGTACGTAATAAACCCTGCACTCAGGAAAACAGACGTAATTATTAAAAAAAGAAAGTAATATTTGGTAAATAATAAGGCAATACCCATCTGTAATGCAACGGCGTTAGGGTACGAGGACGTAAACGATTTCGTTAGGTTTGGTCATTTGGTATTCTTCCCTGGCATATTTTTCAACAAAGCTGATATCATTCTCCAGCCTCTGTGCCAATGTTTTGTTGGCTTCTATTTGTTTCTGGTAATATTCTTTAAGTTTATTCATTTCCATGAGGTCTTTTTTGAGTTTTACCTGCCTGAAAAAGTTGTGGTCACTGTCAATAAAACCAACCCAAACAATAAAAGCCAGTGAAGCGATAAAATATTTGTTTTTAATAATATTGAATATTTTTTTTCTCATAGAGCGTAGGATTTGAAAGTGAATATCTCTGTTGAAGAAACAAATATAAGAAAAATTATTTTTTCTCCGGCTTTTTAAAGAAAGATTTTATAAAAGAAATTATTTTTTTCCAAAACATTTTAATGGCCACAATGCCCCCAAAAAGGCTTGCAATGATAATCTGAATAATCATACTGCCAGATCCCGGATCGATATAAGCTAAGGGTATATTCATAAAACAATTTTATGCAAACATACTAAAAAAAAGTTCATTAACGCTTAATAGGGCTGTACTTTTAGAGGGCCTGAGGTATTTGTAAAGTTTTTAATTTTTTTTATAATTTTACCTAAAAATACCCCATGCAACGGATAGCTGTTATAGTGCCTGCATATAACGAAGAGAAATCTATAGCTGCTGTAGTAGCTACTGTAAAGGCGCAGAAACTGCCCGATGGCTATATGGCTGATGTGGTGGTAGTGAATGATTGTTCGCACGATACGACTGCGCAAATAGCCTCTGGCCTCGATTGTGTACTGTTGAATTTGGCAGTTAACCTGGGCATTGGGGGTGCTGTACAGACAGGTCTAATATATGCTCTGAACAACGGTTATAACTATGCCGTTCAGATGGATGGCGATGGTCAGCACCCTGCTTCTGAACTTCCAAAACTTATAAATGCTCTCGAAACAGAAAATGCCGATATCGTTATTGGTTCTCGCTTCATGCTTAAAGAAGGCTTTCAGTCGTCGTTTATGAGGCGCGTAGGCATCAATTACTTCACGAAACTCATAGGCGCTCTCACCGGACTTAGCATTACTGATGCTACTTCAGGATACAGGTTGTTTGGACACAAAGCCCTTGAACTGGCTTCCAACTATTACCCCGACGAATACCCCGAACCTGAAGCCATTATCTATTTCAAACTGAACGGCCTTAAAATTATTGAAACACCGGTACAAATGAACGAACGCAGGGAAGGGAAGTCGTCGATAGGTACTTTTGCGTCATTGTATTACATGCTTAAGGTAACCCTGGCAGTACTCTTTACTTATATTAAATGCAGAAATAATTCAATAATTAATAATTAAATACTTTAATATGGAAAATGTAGTTCCTATGAAAATACAGATTGTGACTATTCTCGTCAGCCTTCTGTTTTCATTATATGTCAGCAGGCTCATTATCAAAGGCAAATTGCGGGAAGAATATGCCATTTTCTGGTTTGTATGCACTTTGCTGTTGATTGTTTTTTCTTTCTGGCGCAATGGCCTTGAGGTGGTTGCGCGCATATTTGGTGTTTACGAAGCACCTAACCTGGTTTTTACCGCGGCAATCTTCGCTATTTTGGTTTATATTCTACACCTGTCGGTAGTCATCTCGGGGCTTCATGCAGGTAATAAAATACTTACACAGGAACTTGCCATACTGAAAAATAAACTGAATGAACTCGAAAATAAACCTCTAAGCGATAGCATATAAACTAGTTGCAAGTACCTGACTATATGTTATTTAATTAAAGATTTTGAAAAACTCTAAATAAAAAAAATACCTGATATTTTTAAAGTAAAAAGAGATGAAAAATT
>JAKIYU010000232.1 GCA_022708385.1 Bacteroidota bacterium
TTATAACTTTACACGAATAGCTCTACCCATAGGCATATCTTTCTTTACTTTTCACGAAATGAGCTACCTCATTGATGTGTACAGGCGCGATAAACCTCCGATGAAAAATATTGTGGATTATTCGCTTTATATTTTATTTTTTCCCCAGCTTATTGCCGGCCCCATTATTCGCTTCAATGAAATTGCCGACCAGATTACCGAAAGACGCCATCAGGAAACCATCGACAACAAACTGACCGGCTTTTTCAGGTTTGTCATCGGTTTGTCGAAAAAGGTACTCATCGCCAATGTGTTGGGTGAGGAGGCCGACCGCATCTTTGCCATGAATTATGAGTACATGGACAGCCTCACCGCTTTTGTGGGAATAACGGCTTACGCCTTTCAGATTTATTTTGACTTTTCGGGTTATTCGGATATGGCCATCGGCATTGCCCGCATGCTGGGATTTGTATTTCCCGAAAACTTCAACAACCCCTACATATCACAAAGCATAACCGAGTTCTGGCGGCGCTGGCACATGACACTCAGCCGCTGGATGCGCGACTACCTGTACATTCCCCTCGGTGGCAACAAATTGGGCACCAGGCGCATGTTTGTTAACCTGTGGGTGGTTTTTCTGCTCTCCGGCCTCTGGCATGGAGCGTCGTGGAATTTTGTGGCCTGGGGCACCTACCATGGCCTTTTCCTGATTGCCGACAGGCTCTTCCTTCTGAAACTGCTCAAAAAAACAGGTAAGTACCCAGCAATAGTAATAACTTTTATCATTACACTTGTCGGTTGGGCCTTTTTCAGGATTGACAGCATAGCGCAGGCCACAGTGTTCATAAGCCGGCTGTTTGCCTTCGAATTTACAGGTGTTACTTTATTTCTGGATGCCAGCTTTTGGACTACTTTGGCGTTGGCCGCTCTCTTTGCCTTCAGTACCGCAACAAATGCAGGAGCAAAAGTTGAAGGCTTTGTTTATGCCACAAACCACAGCCTTAAAGGCTATTATTTTATGACGCTATTGGCAGTGCTGCTGTTTACCATGAGTCTTGCCCATGTCACCTCGTCCGGGTTTAACCCCTTTATTTATTTCAGATTTTAATATGAAACCTCTGATACAAAAAAGAATTTTGTTCGGCCTTGTCGGTATTATGCTTTTTATACCGTTTACGCAAACCTTGTTTGATACCGGCGACAGCAAGCCACTCGATGGGGCTTTCGAAAAAATTGAACACCCCCAGTTAAGATATTTTTCGTGGGAAAGGTGGTTTAGTGAAAAGTTCCAGAATAAATTCAATAAACAAATTGAAAATAATATCGGATTCAGAAATTTCCTTTTAAGGTTTAAAAACCAGGTGGATTATACCTTGTTCCGAAAATCATCCGCCAATGCTATCGTAATCGGAAAAGAAGACTGTCTCTATGAGGAAGGCTACATACTCGATTATACAGGGAAAAATTTTGTTGGGAAATCCTTTATTGACAAACAACTTGAAAAAACAAAAAAAATACAGGACTTTCTTAAAAAAGAAAAAAATATTGACCTGCTTGTCGTTTACGCTCCGGGCAAGGCCAGTTTTTACCCCGAATATATCCCTGCCCGCTACCACCCTGAATCACCGGGCTTGTCCAATTATAAATACTATGCCCAACAAAGTGCCCGGCTGAAGTTAAAACACCTCGACCTTAATGCCTGGTTTATAGCCATGAAAGATACATCGCGCTATCCCTTGTATCCGCGATATGGCATTCACTGGAGTACCTATGGCATGTGCCTCGCTATTGACACGCTCATCAGATTCATGGAATCGGCCCGGAATGCCGACATGCTCAACCCTGTCTGGAATGGCATCAGAACAACCGACAGCCTCAAAGATGCAGATTACGATATTGAAAAAACACTGAACCTGCTTTATGAACTGCCCCACGAAACCATGGCCTACCCCGATATTTCATACCCGCCTGATACCGCATTGTACAGGCCTGATGTTTTAACTATTGCTGACAGTTATTACTGGAGCATATTCAACAGTGGTATGCCTGAAAAGGTATTTGGAAATCACGAATTCTGGTATTATAATTACACCATATACCCCGATTGCTGGGGCGATAACGTACGCTATGTGGACCACAATAAAGACAGGGAATATGTTGAGAAACAGGATGTCATTCTGATAATTATTACTGAAATAAACCTCTACAGGGGTTTCTTCAAATTTGTTGATAAATTATACAACCAATATTTTCCGGACGAACCAACCGATGTTAAATACGATTACAAGGTGTGGTACCTCAACGATGATTACTGGTTGAAAAACCTTATCCACAGGGCCGATTCCTGCAGGATGACACCGGCTGAACTGCTGGACAGGATGGCTGAAGATTATGCACTAACACACGATAGTATATATTATTGAAAGAAATGCTTTATGATAGCAGCAAGGCCGCAGTGGATGCTGTCGTGGAATTGGCAGGGCAACAACCCGCTTTATTTGCTGAGGTCTTTCATGCAGCCTGTAACGAACCCTATCCTTTGGCTATGCGTGCAGCAAGGGTAGTCCAGTTTTATATCCTGAAAAACCCTCACGCCATCGCACCCTTCCTCCCTGACTTAGTCCATACCTTGCTGCATAACACTGTGGATGGTGTAAAACGCAGCTTCCTTAAAATTCTTATTGAGGTTGTTGATGTGGACGCAATACCCGATGCCGGCCTTGTTTACAACCGCTGTCTCGATTGGATTTTTTCCGAAAAGGAAAGTATTGCCGTCAGGGCATACAGCATGGATTTGCTTTACAAATTTTCACTGTTCGAAAAAGAACTCAGCATGGAATTTATGCTCGTACTCGAGAATGTGCCATTAGATGAAAGCCCAGGCTTGGAGTGCAGGCGGAAACAATTTTTAATGAAATTAAAAAAAAATGAATAATCAACTCAAATAAACAACGACTATAATTCTTTTCTTAATAACTTTGCCCCTGCAATTTACAACACTATCTTGTACTATGAAAAGGAAATTACTCATCAGGGATCTGACACTCAGAGACGGTCAGCAATCGGCATTTGCAACTCGCATGAACCAAAGCCAGGTGGACAGGGTGCTGCCCTATTACAAAGAAGCTAATTTTTACGCCATGGAAGTATGGGGCGGGGCTGTTCCCGACTCTATCATGAGATATCTCAACGAAGACCCATGGGAAAGACTTGAGTCCATAAAAAAAGGAGTGGGGGAGGCTTCAAAACTTACCGCTTTGTCGCGTGGAAGAAACCTCTTCGGCTACAACCCCTATCCCGAAGAAGTCATCGAAGGTTTTAACCGCAATGCCGTAAAGTCTGGCATAAGCATCATGCGCATTTTCGATGCCCTCAATGATGTGGACAACATGATTTCCACTATTAAGTATGTGAAAGAAAACGGGGGCCTGGCTGACTGTGCTGTATGCTATACCGTGGACCCCAAGTTTTCACAGATGCAGCGTATAAAAGCCCTCCTTAAAGGAAAAAAACTGCCTCAGAAAATATTTACGGTAGATTACTTCGTAAACCTTGCCAAACGCCTTGAAAACCTCGGTGCTGATATGATTTCGATTAAGGATATGGCCGGCCTTATTCCACCTGTTGTTTCAGGGGAAATAATCAGTAGAATGAAAAAGGAAATAAGCATCCCTATTGACTTTCATACCCACTGTACTCCTGGTTACGGGCTTGCTTCGGTACTCAATGCTATAATCAAAGGTGTAGATATTGTTGATACCAATATTCTCAATTTTTCCGGTGGCCCTGCAGCACCTGCGGTTGAACTTGTTTACCTCTTCTGTAAAAAGCTGGGTATTGAAATGGACGTCAATTTTGAAGCTGTTGCAAAAATTAACAAGGAGTTGAAAAGCATTCGCGAAGAGTTGGGGGATTTCGACAGCAACAAAATGTTCCCAATTGAATTCGATGTTACTAAGGACAAGCTACCTCATGCTATTGATAAACTTTTCGATGAAGCTATTGCTTATGCCAAGGCTGACAAGGAAGAACCTTTGCTTAAAACCATTTATGAGATTGAAAAATACTTTAACTTCCCCGAGCCCGACATGCAGGTGAAATTTGCCGAAATACCAGGTGGCATGTACACTAATATGCTGTCGCAACTCAAGCAACTCAAACTCGACCACCTGCTGCCCCGTGTACTTGAAACGGTACCTGTGGTACGGGTGGCTTCCGGTTGCCCTCCATTGGTAACCCCTACAAGTCAGATTGTTGGTGTGCAGGCCGTTAATTACATTATTGACGAAAACAAAGGCTTACCGCCCTATACTACAAAGTCAATCCAGTATGTAAATCTGGTCAAAGGTATTTATGGCAAAACCCCCATACCTGTTGACCCCGATTTCAGAGAGTTTATATGTGGTATAAGGGAAGAAACTCCTTACGATACTTCGAAATACAAAAAACAAGATAATCCGGTTCTGGAAGAATATGACGGGGTAAAATTGGCGGAAAACGAAAAGGAAGAACTCTTACTTGAACTCTTTCCTGCTGTAGCTGCTCCATACCTGAAAAAGAAAAAGGAACAGCGCT
>JAKIYU010000233.1 GCA_022708385.1 Bacteroidota bacterium
GTACCCTTTTTGTTGTTCTCTCAGATCGACAGAAGTAAAAGACCACAGCCAAAACCTGCAAAGGAATTGCAAATAGGCCAATACCAAACAGCCGTATTGCCCAACGGCCTTAAAGTATTTATTGTTGAAAACAGCAAGCTTCCCACCATAACATTATCCCTGCTCTTCGACTATGACCCCATTCTGGAAAAAGACAAATGCGGTTTGTCCGATATTACCGGGCAAATTCTTAAAACAGGAACAACTACCCGCACAAAAGCACAGATAGACGATGAAATTGATTTTATCGGTGCCTCCATTTCAACGGGTGCAACTTCCATCAACGCATCCTCTTTGTCGAAGCACAAGGAAAAACTTTTTGAAATTGTTTCAGACATAATAATCAATGCCAAATTTGTTGAATCGGAATTTGAAAAAGCCAAAAGCCAGATGTTATCTTCTCTGGCCATGGAAAAAAACAGCCCTGATGCCATATCTAACCGGCTTTCGAAATTGCTTATATACGGCAAGGATCATCCTTATGGCGAAAGCCCTACTGAAGCCACTCTCAACAATATTTCACTTAAAGATTGCGAGAACCTTTTTAAAACCTATTTCCGCCCCAATATATCATATTTGGCTATTGTAGGCGATGTAAAAAAAGAGGATGTGTTGCCTTTGATTGAGAAATATTTTGGCAAATGGGAAAAAGCCGAAGTGCCCAAGCATTCTTACAAAACACCACAGACACCTGCCAAAACCACAGTATCTATTGTTGACAGGCCTTCGGCTGTACAATCGAGTGTTACGGTCATGTTCCCTGTTGAGCTAAAACCCGGCACCGATGATGCCGTAAAAGCCCGCTTAATGAACGCCATTCTGGGTGGAAGCACCTCCCGTCTTTTCGACAATTTGAGGGAAAAACATGGCTTTACTTACGGTGCCTATTCAAGCCTTAGCCCCGACAAACTGATAGGCGAGTTCAGCGCATCGTCTGAAGTAAGAAACAGCGTGACCGACAGCGCCATAACTGAAATACTTTTCGAGATAAACAGAATTATTAAAGAACCTGTGAGCGAAAAAGAGATTACCCTGCACCGCAACGAAACAGCCGGCTCTTTTGCCCTTTCGCTCGAAAAACCGCAAACTATTGCTTCTTTTGCACTTAATATTGAACGCTACAATCTCGATAAAGATTTTTACAAAAATTATCTGAAAAAACTCGAGTCTGTTACCATAAACGATTTACAACAAAATGCCCAGAAATTTCTCAAGCCGCAAAACGCACACATCCTGGTGGTTGGCAAAGCTGAAGAGGTGGCCGAAAAAATTAAAAAATTTGCGCCCGATGGTATTATTAATTACTACGATGATGAAGGTAACGCTTACGACCCTAATAAAAAACTCAAACCTGCGCCCGAAGGTTTAACAGCAGAAACCGTATTGGAAAACTACCTGAATGCCATCGGTGGCCGTAAAAACCTGGTAAAAGTAAAAGATATTACCAAAATATACTCGACCTTGATGCAGGGCATGCTTATAGAGATGAAAATGTATCAAAAAGCCCCCAATAAAATGTATGTTGAAGTGGGTGCAGGAGGTATGATACTGTCGAAACAAACATACGACGGCGTTAAAGCTGTTTCGAGTGTCCCCATGATGGGTGAAACCAAAGAACTGGAAGGCGATGAACTCGAAAGCCTGAAACTCGAAGCCATAATTAATCTTGAATTAGATTACGCCAAAAACGGCATTAAAATACAACTGCTCGGAATAGAAGACATCAACGGAAGTGAGGCCTATAAAGTTGAAATACAGTCTCCTTCAGGAAAAAAATCATACGATTATTTCGACACAAAATCCTCTTTAAAGGTCCGCTCCATTGGCGATAGTGGCCAAAGCAACTTCAGTGATTACAAAGAAATAAAGAAAATTAAATACCCCGGTAAAATCACACAGGATATGGAAGGCCAAACAATTAAATTTGAGCTTAAAAGTGTTGAGGTAAACAAAAAACTCGACGATAAGTTATTTACTATTGAATAACGCTTAAATACTGTTGTTGCAGCTACTCTAAAATTTTGTCAACCAGTTCCTGCTCAAAATCAAGGAATACAGGCTTCAGGAAACTATCACCATCGGTGCCATAGTTTACGCAAAAGGCCATGATGATACCTCTTTGTGGAAAATAAAACAGGTCGGCTACATATCCCAGATCGCGTCCTGTATGCCCGATGCCGTAGGCAGGCTTGTCAACAAATTTTTTGACAGCACCAAATCCAGTCCAGTAGTCATCGTCTTCCTGCACAAACGTCAGCATGGTATCGAGTGATGCCTGAGAAAGAACTGTTTTGTCAACAAAAAGCGCTTTGATAAAGCGATGGTAATCGTAAACATTGGAGAAGATACCTGTATAACCATTGCCACTGCCTGTTATTAAATTTGACACATTAACGATAGTATGGTTGTTATGCAGGTCGTAGTAGCCCTGAGCGGCATGGCTGGGAATGGTTTCACGCCCCTGATAATACGTATTGTCAAGCCCCAGGGGGTTCAGAATTTTTTCTCTGAGCAGGTTGTAATGTTTTTGCCCTGTAGCTTTTTCAATACACATCGCCAGAAGCAGCGTATTTGTACTGGAATACCGTGCAGGATACGGTTGGTTAAGCGGGTAGGGTTCAATGCCGTACACGTATTTAAGCAATTCATCGGCCTCCCATTGCTTGTTGGGATTGTTAATAACAGCCAGGTAAAAGTCGGAAGAAGTTATCAGGTCGAAAATACCGGTTGTGTGGTTAAGCAGGTTCCTGACCTTCATTTCACCGCTGTATTTAATTTTACTTAAAATGCTGTTATCGATATATTTTGACACGGGGTCTTCAAGGCTTATTTTCCCTTCTTCCTGAAGTTTAAAAAAAAGTGCGCCCATAAATATTTTCGTAATGCTGCCCCCTTTTGAGATATGGCAAGGCGTAAAAGGAATGTTGTTTTTAATATCGGCGTACCCGGCGCTGCCCACCCATATACCATTCGAATCTTCTATCAAAACAGACATGCCCGGCAAGCCCAAGGCCATATATTTGTTTACCACCGCCGAAAACACAGCATTTTTAGGGTGTGCAGCGCTGTTGTAAACGGGATTACATTCAATATTTACGGTTGGCACAACACCTGCTTTTTTGCATGAAAATAAAACGCCCATTACAAAGGCAAGAATTAAAATTCTTTTCATAAAATTATTTATTTTTTATTACAGGAAAAGAAATACCAATATGAAGAGAGTTTACAGGAAGGACAGGCACATAGCTGTTAACAAATGGTCCCTGCATGTTGGTATGCAGCTGCAGCAGCAAGGACGGAGACTTCTCGTTAGTGCTGCTGAGTTTATAGGCACAACCCATATTTAAAACGGCAAGTAACTGTGGCCTCCCTGTATAGGCACTGCGGGTTTTATAGCCGCCATTGTCAAGCGGAATAACCACATCGTAACCCTCGAATGAATGCAGGTACCCCAGTCCCAGGCCAAAGTTTAAATTAAACTGTTTGTTTACAAAGAATTTATAGTCAAGCTCGGGATAAATCCGCACGCCTGACTGAATAAACCTATGATAAAAAAATCCCAAATTAGCTGCAGTACACAGCTGATGTTTTTCACTTTTATTTATTTTCCATTCCATAAAAGCATTTAAACCCGGATGGAACTGACTGTAGAACAGCTGGGGAAAACCCGTTACCGGAAAAGACGTGACATTGTTTGAAACTGCACCGCCAATTGAAGGGTATTGCGCTGATACATACTGAAGTTCAATAAATATCAGGATTACCAAAAATATATGTTTTATACAATTCATATTCTTGTTTTATTTCATAATTTTTACAAAAATTGCAGCTGCAATGATTAAGGCTACAATTAATCCCAAAGCAATCAAGAAAGAATTGCTTATTTTAAAACTTAGTTTAATCCTTCTTTTATAGGGTATATTTTGCGTTTTCAGGTAGCTTCTCAAATTGAGGTACTCCTGTTCTGTAATTTTAAAGGTATAATAGAACTTCCTTCTGGCGTTTGGGCTTCTTTTTTTAAACAGTGAGCTGGGCATTTTTTTATTTTTTATTCATTATTTTATGTTGAACAGCTATTGACTCATCATGAACAAGCCTTAAAATTTTCAAAATAAACGTGTCATCAAGTTTTAAGTCCTTGGCCAGTTTGGTTCGTTCCCTGATAATTGAATTCCAACGTTTAACCTGATATACGGCGATATTGTGTTTCTTTTTATGGTGACCAATTTTTTCAACTACTTTCAGGCGTTTTTGTAGCAAATTTAACAACTCTGCATCAATACCGTCAATTTCATTTCTAAGAATTTCCAATTGTTTCTGAAAGCTATTGTCGCCGTATTCTTTACGAAAACTTAGTTCTTTAAGTATGGTTTTCAGGGCTTCAAGTGTAATCTGCTGGCGAGCATCAGTAATAGCATTTTCGGGTTGCAAATGGGTTTCTATCATGAGGCCACACATGTCGAGGTTAAGTGCTTTTTGCGACACATCGAAAATGTACCTG
>JAKIYU010000234.1 GCA_022708385.1 Bacteroidota bacterium
GAAGGGCTTTATAGTCCTCGTTGAAGTTTCCTGCTTTAAATTTGTTTTTAAGCTTAGGGAAATCAGACATTTTAAATACCGGCTTAATTGTGCTGACAAGCCCCTCTTTATCTGGAAAATAAAGGTTCATAAAATAAAGCAACAGGTTGCGTGCATCCCTGTTGTAATGGTTGTACATGGTTATTTTGCCAAAGAAATACCGGATGTGAGGATTTTTTACAATAAGGTAACCCAGGCCATCCCAAAGATTATCGAGGGCATACAAACCTGTGCGATTTTCTTTGATAGCCTGATATTTGGGTTGCACAAAAGAACGCCCCAGTTCTATCGTATGGGGTAAATATTCATGTACAAACTTATCCGAGAATGCAAACAGATGAGAAGTTGCCAGCAGATAATGCCCCGATTTGTCTTTTTCGGCCTCAGAACAAACAATATAGCGGTAGCCGCCTATGATTTCCTGGCCCTCGGGGCTCCATACAATGAGTTGCCAATAAGGTTTTGAGCAAGTGTCGTAACTGTCTATATCCACCTCATCACCTGTACCTCCTCCGGCAGCCCTGAAAGTAATTTCCCTGACCCGCCCCAATTCCCTCATTAAGTGAGGACATTGATGCGCTGAAAATGCATAAAGCTCATTGTTCGCATTGTTTGTTTTTCTCAGGAATATACCACTCTGAAGTTCATCCAGAAGTAATTTTCTGTCAACAGGTGGTATTATGGGCTTCATTAAAAGAGTCTGTATTTTTTTGCAAAATTAATATAATATCCCGAATATTTATATTGCTTGCCTAAATCGAAGGGTTGTTTAAAAAAACGGCATCCTTATCAAGAGCCAGCCTGTAGCAATGTTCACGAAGCAGGGAGGCCCAGGTCGAATCGTCTTTGCTGTTATCGAAAACACTATAAGGAATGGGTTTGCCGTAAATAATTTTAATGACAGCATCTTTTTGCCTGTACATTTCATCAACCAGATAAAGCATTTCGATATTGGCTTTAATGCCTAATTTTTTTCGCAGATTGGCTAGGTTATAAAAAAAGTTAGTATTGCGGCCGCTTACATAAACGGGTATAATATCTCTTTTGCTTTTAACTGCTTTTTGCAGAAAGCTTTTCTTCCATTCGAGGTCTTTTATTATTTTGCCTTTTTTTCGCGACACCAGACCGGCGGGGAAATACAGAATGTTATCTTCGGAATCGAAGGCATCGTTAAGTATTTTAATATAGGACTTGGGGTTGTTTCCGTGTTTATTAACCGGTATAAACAAGGGGCTGAGGTTTTTTACGTTCATCAGGAGGTCGTTGATAACGGCTTTAATAGGTTTGTACTGACCAATACGGTGAAGTAAGGCTATGCCGTCGAGCCCGCCCAGGGGGTGGTTCGATACCGCAAGAAACCTGTTGCTGCTCAGGATATGTTCTTCGCCTTCAATGACAATTTTAACCCTGAATTCTTCGAGTATATGTTTTGCAAATTCAACGCCGTAAACATCCTTGTTCCTTGCAATTGCCGCATTTATCTCATCTTCGTGTACGATGCGTTTTAGGTAGCGTATAATAAAACCGGGCAACAATTTGTAAAGGTTTTCGCTTTTCGAACGGATGACGTTTTCAACGTCGATAAAATTTTTTTCAGTCATGGTATTTTAGAACTTAAAGTTTATGTTCTGTCGAAAAAAGGACTTTTTGATGTGCCGCTCAATGGAATACCCACTATATTATAAACATCTGCGCCCATAAATTTCAATTCTTTTACAGCGTATCCGACTGAAAACATCACCCTGTTGTCGGCTCTGTTATCTGCAGCTATTGCAACGGCAGCCCCTGTAGCTATACCCAAATCAATGCTGTTAAAAGCACAGGGCGTATTTTTGTATTCCTTCTTTTCTTTACAGTTTTTAAAACCACAATAACCGCATCTTTTAAGTTCAATTGGATTTATTTTAGTGCCTAAGAGCAGCAGGACAGGCGATTTTTTTATGTTTAAGGCATCACGTTTGAAAAATGCCACATCTTCTCTTTTACTTATTTCTTCCATTTTCTTGGAAATTTCTTTGATGTCGTCTTCATAAACAACCATTAATACAAGATTCTCATTGCCTCTGGCCTTAGGAGCTGTGCGGGCAGCCAACATCATTTTTTGAGCTACATCCCTGAGTGTTTCCTTAAGTATTTCTGTTTCTTGTTTGCCTGATTTGTTTGCCATTTTATTTGTTTTTATTTATTGCCACAATTTTATCGTTTTCAAATTTAATAACCTCTGTAAGGTTGCCATTGCCATCATAGTGCTTTTCTTCGCCATTTTTCTTGTTGTTCTTATAGCTTACTTCACGAATAAGCTGATTCTTCTCATTATAGCCCCGCAATACTCCATCGCCTTTGTTGAAGCGGGCTTTGCCAACCATTAAACCGGCCCTGTTATAATAAACCCATTCGTCGTGAAATAAGCCTTTAAAATAACTGCCCGTAATTTTTAACTGCCCGTTATTGTGGTATTCCATATATAAACCGTGCAGAGTGTCGTTTACATAAGTCATTTCTGTTATTTTGTGGCCTTCTTCATCCCACTGAGTGCAGATACCATTAAGGCGGTTTTTTTCAAAAATATCTTCCCGTTGCAGGTTACCGTTAGGATACCATCTCTTTGCAGTTCCGTCAAGTAAGTCATCTTTGTAATAAAATTCCGACTGGAGTTTTCCGTTGGGAAACCATCTTTTTTCAGTGCCATTTTTCTTACCATGTGAAATTACACTTTCATATTTTATTGTCCCATCGGGATAATACTCTTTTTTTTTCTGCGTACACGACACCACAAACACCAGTAAAGTAAGTTGGACAATAAACAGCTTATACATTTTTGTTTTATGAAAATAAAAAAGCTGCTACAGGTATATTGTAACAGCTTTTTTATAAGAAAACCGATTTTTAGTTATTCAGAATGAGCTTCTTATTGAAGTTGATATAGTCGTTCTTAACGGCAATAAGATAAATCCCCTGCGTCAGTTGTGTCAGGTTAAGAGGATGTATGTTGCTGCCCCTGTTAAGTTGCAAAGCTTCTTCATAAACCACCCTGCCTGTTATATCAAGTATGGTTAAGCGGGCGTCTTCATTGTTGGATGAATGAATATTCAGTATTACCTGGCCTTTTGTTGGGTTAGGATACAACTGTATAATATTGTCTGATGAATTATTATCAATACCCACATTGTATGTGAAATTAAATGTTCTTACAGTACTCCAGTCCGATTCATCCTTCGAATGAACAGCTTTTACTCTCCAGTAATAGGTTTTATTGGAAACAAGTGTACTGGCCTGAACTGTCAGTTCATTGATGGTTGATGTAAGGGAAATGGTTGAGGTTGTTGCAAAAGCGGCAGTTGTGTCGAGTTGAACGACATAACCGGTAATTCCCTCAATAGCTTCCCATTTAAGATTAACGTTGACATTAAGCAACGAGGCACCGTTGGCCGGTAGAGTAGGTGTTACTTTGTCTATAGTTGTAAATTCCCAGATGGACGACCAGTTGCTGAAAATTGTACCCATTCTGCCCCTGACTCTCCAGTAGTATTTGGTGCCAAACAGAAGCTCACTGTTAATAGATTTCACAAAGGGTACATTCGCTGTTGGGTAAGTGTAATAGTATAGAAAACTGTCAAATGTGTTAACAGTATCCAGTTCAAACAAGTAGTTGTAAACACCGGGCATATTAAAACTCATAAGCGATACATTTGGCATAACTCCGGTTGAAAGGTTAGCAGGCAAAGCCAATTCTACATCATTTTGCGTAGTGAAACTCCAAACGGCCGACCAGCTAGATGTGTCTGTGCCATTGATCATTCGGACTCTCCAGAAATATGCCGTATTGAAAAGCGTTTGAGAGCTGAATGCTTGTAATACAGGAATGTCGGAAGGTATAAGAATGCTGTTCAGCAAAGTACTGTTAAATGTGTTGGCAGTATCTATCTGGCATTGATAGGCATACGTGGTTGTCCCTGCAACAGGTTCCCAAGTAAGTAATAATGATAAAGGTGTTACAGCATTATCAGCAGGGGAGAGTAAGGTTATGTTATCAACGGTAGTGAAGTTGTATATGGCTGACCATGCCGAAGTATCAGTGCCCGCAATAACTTTTACATGCCAAAAATACTGTGTGCCGAAGGATACATCGGGAAGAGTTATGTTTTCAGTAGTGCTTGTAAGCTGCTGAGGTGCAGTGAAAAGATTATCAGTTGCGTATTCAATGATATATTTATCAGCGCCATTAATTGCCTCCCACTTAAGTTCAGGATTCAGGCTGATGTCTGTTGAATTATCGGCAGGGCTTAATAATACAGGTGCATTTAATACTGTAAAGCTGAATATTACCGACCATGCTGAAGTGTCGTTAGTGCCATTGGCTTTTACTCTCCAGTAATAGGTCGAATCATACATCAGGGCTGTTGTAGTGGCAGTATGTGTGCTGACCGTTAACGAGGTTGTTCCTGTTGTTAAAGTGGGGTCAAGTCCATACTCAAGGGTGTATGTGCCGGCGCC
>JAKIYU010000013.1 GCA_022708385.1 Bacteroidota bacterium
GCAGTGTATTGGCATTAACGCCGCCAATGTATTTAAAAAGGTGTTGACCGTTTTCCTGTGCGGCTGCATTAGCTATGGCAAGAGAAACACCAAGAATGGCATTGGCACCCAGATTTTTTTTGTTAGGTGTGCCATCAAGCCTAATCATCAGCATATCTATTTCATTCTGGTCGGACACATCGTAGATATTGATCAGTTCGGGTGCAATAACTTTATTTACATTGTGAATAGCTTTGAGTACGCCTTTTCCTTTGTATTTCTTTTTGTCTCCGTCGCGCAGTTCGATGGCTTCGTGTTCTCCTGTGGAAGCGCCCGAAGGAACAGCAGCCCTGCCGATAACGCCGTTTTGGGTTAAAACATCAACTTCAATGGTGGGATTGCCACGCGAATCAAGGATTTGACGGGCAAACATGTTAGCTATAATACTCATTTTTATAATTTTTTTAAGGTTTAAAATAAAAAAGGATAAAGCAAATTTACTTTATCCTTTTAAATATCAGATAGTTTCAATTAATTTTTTTCTTCCGTTTCGGTACTTTCATCTTTAGGTTCTTCTGCCGGGGTATCGGTTGTGGTTTCAGCTTCAGTTGTTTCTTCAGCTTTAACATTTTCTACAGGTTCCTCAACTTTGGGGGCAGCTTTTTTCTTTTTGGGAGTGGCTGGTTTAGTTTCCTGTACCTGTTCTTCTGCCGACACTTCTTCTTTTGCTTTTTTAGAACGACCGCGGCGTGTGGTTTTGGTTTTCTTAGCCTGTTTATCTTTGAGAAGGGCTTCATTGAAATCGACAAGCTCCATCAGGCACATTTCGGCATTATCGCCCAGGCGGTTTCCTGTTTTAAGAATTCTGGTATAACCTCCGGGTCTGTCAGAAATCTTTGTGGCAATATTAAGGAACAATTCCTTAACGGCAAATTTATTTTCAAGGTAGCTGAAAACTATACGCCTTGAGTGAATAGTATCCTCTTTTGATTTTGTTATCAGGGGTTCTATGTAAGTTCTCAGGGCTTTAGCCTTAGCAACGGTTGTTATGATTTTTTTGTGCAAAATCAGTGATGCAGCCATATTCGACAGCATGGTTTTTCTGTGGGCTGCAGTTCTTCCTAAGTGGTTTATTTTTCTGTTGTGTCTCATCTCTGTTATCCTTAATCTAATTTATATTTTGAAAGATTCATTCCGAAAGAAAGGTTTTTGGCTTTAACCAGTTTATCGAGTTCATCGAGTGATTTTTTTCCGAAATTTCTGAATTTAAGCAGGTCGTTTCTATTGAACTGTACGAGGTCGCCAAGAGTTTCCACTTCGGCCGATTTGAGGCAGTTAAGCGCTCTGACTGACAGGTCGAGGTCAACGAGTTTTGTTTGGAGCAGTTGGCGCATGTGAAGGCTTGATTCGTCGAAATCTTCGCTGGTAGATTTTTCCTGCGTGTCGATAGTGATTTTTTCGTCGGAAAAAAGCATAAAGTGGGTAATAAGTATCTTGGCCGCTTCCTGTAAAGCATGTTTTGGAGCGATAGAACCATCGGTAATCACTTCCATAATAAGCTTTTCATAGTCAGTTTTTTGTTCAACCCTATAATTTTCAATATAATATTTGACATTTTTAATAGGTGTAAAAATGGCATCAATAGCAATTGTTCCAATAGGTGCATTGGGAATTTTGTTTTCTTCTGCGGGCACATAACCTCTGCCTTTGCCTATAAGCAATTCAATATTAAATTTTGTAGAAGAATCCATATTGCAAATAACGAGCTCAGGATTTAATACCTGGAAACCCATAAGGGCATTGTTAATGTCGGCGCCTGTAAAAGAGTCTTTGTTAGAGATATTTATGGTTACCTTTTCGCTGTCGTGGTCATCCAGTTTTCTTTTGAAACGTACCTTTTTCAGGTTCAGAATAATTTCAGTAACATCTTCAACCACACCTTTTTTTGAAGAAAATTCATGATCGATACCGTCAATTTTAATAGCGGTAATGGCGTAGCCTTCGAGAGAAGAAAGCAGAATACGGCGTAAAGCATTGCCCACTGTTACCCCGTAACCGGGCTCCAGAGGTCTGAATTCGAACAACCCTTTGAAGTCGTCCGATTCAATCATGATAACTTTATCTGGTTTTTGAAATGCTAATATACTCATTGAAGATTTTTTTTGGGGGTTATAATGATTACTTGGAGTACAATTCGACGATAAGCTGTTCCTTAATATTTTCCGGAATGCTTTCCCTGTCGGGGTATTGCATGAACTTTCCGGCCATAGCAGTGGTATCCCATTCGAGCCAGTTAAACTTATTGGCTCTGCCTGCAAGCGAATCTTTTATGACGATAAGTGATTTTGATTTTTCCCTGACACTAATAATGTCTCCGGGTTTAACGGAATAGGAAGGGATATTGACCACTTCATCATTAACGAGAATATGTTTGTGAAGGACAAGTTGTCGTGCACCATCTCTTGAAGGAGAAAGACCTAAGCGAAAAGCCACATTGTCGAGGCGAGCTTCGAGAAGCTGGAGTAATATTTCGCCGGTTTTACCTTTTTTTCTTGATGCTCTTTCGAACAAATTGGCAAACTGTCTTTCGAGCAGTCCGTAGGTGTATTTAGCTTTTTGTTTTTCGATAAGCTGAACGCCGTATTCCGAGACCTTGGATCTTCTTTTATTAGGGCCGTGTTGTCCGGGAGGATAGTTTTTCTTTTCGAGATATTTATCTGAGCCATAAATGGCTTCTTTGAATTTACGTGCGATCTTGCTTTTTGGGCCTCTGTATCTTGCCATATTAAACTTAATTTTAAAATAATTATACTCTTCTTCTCTTTGGTGGTCTGCAACCGTTGTGAGGCAGCGGTGTTACGTCTTTAATTTCGGTAACTTCGATGCCTTGGGTATATATTGACCTTATTGCTGATTCTCTGCCAGCGCCCGGTCCTTTGACATAAACCTTAACTCTTCTAAGGCCAAGGTCGTAGGCAACTTTAGCACAATCATTGGCGGCCATCTGAGCAGCATAGGGGGTGTTTTTCTTCGACCCTCTGAAACCCATTTTGCCTGCACTTGACCATGAAATTACCTGGCCGTTAGTGTTGGTCATGGTAATAATTATGTTATTAAATGACGCATTGATATGAGCCTGACCGTTTGCATCAATTTTTACTACACGTTTCTTTGTAGGTTTTGTAACTTTTGCCATATATTTCTAATTTTATCGGTATTTTAATTAACTATTGTTTAGGCGCTTTTTTCTTACCGGCTACCGTTTTTTTCTTGCCTTTACGGGTACGGGCATTATTTTTTGTACTTTGACCTCTAACGGGCAAACCTATACGGTGTCTTACCCCTCTGTAGCAACCAATATCCTTTAACCTTTTGATGCTTAACTGAACTTCAGACCTCAGGGGGCCTTCGACTACATACTTAGCATTTATAATATTACGTATAGCCGCCTGCTCATCATCATTCCAATCCTGCACCTTTTTGTTTAAATCAATTTTTGCTTCGTTTAATATTTTTCTTGCTGTGCTTCGTCCAATGCCATAAATATAGGTTAAGGATACTTCACCGCGTTTGTTTTTGGGTATATCAATACCAGCTATTCTTGCCATATCTGTTCTCTTTTATTTATATTAACCTTGACGTTGATTATACTTTGGATTTTTCTTGTTTATAACATAAACCCGCCCCTTTCTTCTTACGATGATGCATTCGGGGGATCTTTTCTTAACTGATGCTCTGACTTTCATATTGTTATTATTTTATTTGTATCTGTATATAATTCTTCCTTTTGTCAAATCGTAGGGCGACATTTCTACTTTTACCTTATCGCCTGTAAGTATCCTGATATAATGCATACGCATTTTCCCAGAAATATGGGCCAGGATGATGTGTCCGTTCGATAATTCCACTTTAAATTGTGCATTACCGAGCGATTCTATCACTGTACCATCCTGTTCAATAGACACTTGTTTTGCCATATTAATTTTTTTGCAAAGATAAAATATCTTCAATAAATTTGAAAGAACTTAGAATATCTGCTTTTTGCTTTCTCACTGCCACAGTGTGTTCGAAGTGTGCTGAAGGTTTTCTGTCCTGGGTTCTTATGGTCCATCCGTCATTTTCCTGAACCACTTTGTAAGTTCCCATATTAATCATAGGTTCAATAGCAATTACCAACCCTTCTCTCAACACCATGCCATTGCCTCTTTTGCCGTAATTGAGCACATTGGGTTTTTCATGCAAATGTCTTCCGATACCATGTCCAACCAAATCGCGCACTACCGCATAGCCGTTTTTCTCGACATGAGATTGCACTTCGAAGCCAATATCGCCCAATCTTTTTCCATCCACAGCCACATCAATAGCTTTGTAAAGTGACTCTTTTGTAACACTGAGGAGTTTCAAGACATCGGGATGTACATTGCCCACAGGAAATGTATAAGCCGAATCGCCATAGAAACCATTTTTAAGAGCGCCGCAATCGACCGAAACAATATCACCATCCTTACTCTATCGGATGGGATACCATGAACCACGCACTCGTTAATGGAAACGCACAATGTGGCAGGAAATCCTCTGTAACCTTTAAAGGCCGGTATTGCACCCAGGTCCCTGATACAAGTTTCTGCCCTCTTATCAAGTTCATGGGTTGTAACACCCGGTTTAATTATTCTTGCCACTTCAGCAAGAGCTTTTGCAACAATCAAAGAACTTTCTTTTATATGTTCTATTTCTTCCGAATTTTTGTAATAAATCATCAGTATCCCTGAATATTCGTAGTTGAGCGCCCTTTAATCCTACCCGATTTCATCAGCCCGTCGTAATGTCTCATCAATAAATGACTTTCAATCTGCTGCAAAGTATCGAGTACAACACCTACAAGAATAAGCAGTGAAGTACCCCCGTAGAACTGTGCAAACTGGCTGTTAACGCCAATGAGGCTTACCAGTGCAGGCAGAATAGCCACAAAAGCTAAAAATATTGAACCCGGCAAGGTAATCTTCGACATAACATTATCAATAAATTCAGCTGTTTTTTTACCGGGTTTAACACCAGGTATAAAGCCTCCGTTTTTCTTCATATCTTCAGCCATTTGATTTGGATTAACCGTAATGGCAGTATAGAAGTAAGTAAAGAGGATTATAAGTGTTCCAAAGACAAAATTATACCAAAACCCGTTAAAATCGGCAAAGGTTGCAGCGAACCCAGTCAGGGTTTCGGAGCTTGAAAATCCTGCCAATGTAATGGGAATAAACATAATGGCCTGTGCAAAAATAATGGGCATTACACCTGCTGCATTAACCTTAAGGGGTATATACTGGCGCACACCGCCATATTGCTTATTGCCAACAATTCTTTTTGCAAATTGAACAGGAATACGCCTGGTGCCCTGAACAAGAAGAATGGTTATTAAAATAATAAAAATCAGTACCACTATTTCAACTAAAAAAAGCACCAGCCCACCGCCCTGTTCTTCCATACGTGAAGCAAATTCGGCGGTAAGAGCGAAAGGCAAACGTGCAATGATACCAATCATAATAAGCAAAGAAATTCCATTTCCGATACCTTTTTCGGTAATTCTTTCACCCAACCACATAATAAACATGGTGCCAGCTACCAGGATTGTTACCGACGATACCCAGAAGAACATCCCCGGCTGTAATTTATTGGGATCAAAAGGAGAAATGGCTTCAGGAGGTAACTGGGAAATCAGATTGCCGATATAAGCAGGTGCCTGACCGGCAGTAATAAGAACAGTCAGGTAGCGTGTTATCTGGTTTATTTTTTTTCTGCCGCTTTCACCTTCTTTTTGAAGTCTCTGGAAATAAGGAATAGCCATACCCAGAAGCTGAACAACAATTGAAGCAGAAATATAGGGCATAATACCCAGGGCAAAAATGGAGGCATTAGAAAAAGCACCTCCTGAAAACATATTAAGTAGCCCAAGTAAGCCGTCTCCGGTTTGAGACTGGAGGGCAGCCAACTTTGAGGGGTCAACACCAGGCAAAACAACATACGACCCGAAACGATAAATAAGAATTAAACCCAATGTGGTTATTATCCTCGACTTCAGGTCATCAATCTTCCAGATGTTTTTTATTGTTTGAATAAGTCTTTTCATTCAATTTAAATTTTTGTTGCCGTTCCACCTTGAGCTTCAATGATACTGACTGCTTTCTTTGAAAACGCATGGGCGCTGACATTTACCTTAGCTTTAAGTTCACCTCTACCCAGTATTTTAATAAGGTCATTCTTTGAAGCCACGCCATTTTCAGCAAATACGTTAATATCGAAATCGACAATTGATTTAGTATCGGCTAAGTTTTGAATAACATCGATGTTGATTCCTTTGTATTCGATTCTGTTTCTGTTTTTAAATCCAAATTTTGGAAGGCGTCTGTATAGAGGCATCTGGCCACCTTCAAAGCCGTTCTTTCTTTTATAACCCGACCTTGACTGGGCACCTTTGTGACCTCTTGTAGAAGTTCCACCGTGGCTGGATCCTTCGCCGCGTCCCACTCTTTTTGATTTTTTTACTGAACCTTTATTGGCTTTTAAATTACTTAAATTCATATCTTGTTTTTATTATTTATTCTACAACCTCAATTAAATGACTCACTTTTTTTATCATTCCTTCAATCTGCGGGTTTTTAGTTACTTCAATAACCTGATACATTCTTTTAAACCCGAGTGCTTCGAGAGTTCTTTTCTGGCGGAGAGTCTGACCAATACCACTTTTTATTTGTCTGATTTTTATCTTTTCCATTTTGCGGGTTATTTATCCGTTAAATACTTTATTCAGCTTAATGTTTCTTAACTGAGCAACAGTGATGGGGTCTTTAAGGCGGACCAAAGCATCGATAGTAGCTTTAACAACGCTGTGAGGGTTTGACGAGCCTTTCGATTTGGCTAGCACGTCTTTAATGCCTACACTTTCCAGAACGGCTCTCATGGCGCCACCTGCAAGTACACCGGTACCGGGTGCTGCGGGTTTTATTAGTACAAGTGCACCGCTATATTTACCTTCCTGTTGGTGCGGTATTGTTCCTTTTAACACTGGTACTTTAACAAGATTTTTCTTGGCATCGTCAACGCCTTTGGCGATAGCAGTAGTAACTTCTTTGGCTTTACCCAGGCCATAGCCTACTACGCCATCTTCGTTGCCAACAACCACAATAGCCGAAAAACTGAATGTACGACCACCTTTGGTAACTTTGGTTACTCTTTTTATTGCAACAAGCCTGTCTTTGAATTCGATTTCGCTTGATTTTACTCTTTTGATGTTTACGTTTGACATATTGATTAAAATTTAAGTCCGGCTTCTCTGGCCGCTTCAGCTAATACTTTTACTCTACCATGATACAAATACCCGCTACGGTCAAAAACAACGGATGTAACACCTGCTTCAATAGCTTTTTTTGCAATTGTTTCACCCACCATCTTCGATTTTTCTATCTTTTTCACTTTCTGTGAAACAATATCCTTATCTAAAGATGAAAATGAAACCAATGTTTTGTGATTCACATCGTCGATAATTTGGGCATAAATTTCACTGTTGCTTCTGAAAACAGATAATCTCGGGCACTGGCTTGTGCCTTTGACAACCTTTCTTATCCTGTTTTTGATTCTGTTTCTTCTGTATGTTTTATCTACTTTCATTATATTAAGAATTATAAATACTACTTAGCTGCGGCAGATTTACCTGCTTTACGTCTGAGTACTTCGTTAACGAATTTAATACCTTTTCCTTTATATGGTTCGGGAGCTCTAAGCGATCTTATTTTGGAAGCCACCATGCCAATAAGCTGTTTATCAATAGATTTTAATATAATCCTGGGGTTTTTACCTCTCTCAGTAATAGTTTCCACGTTAACTTCCTGTGGTAAAATCATTATGATATTATGCGAATAGCCCAGGGTTAATTCCAGCTGATTTTTGCTTGTATTGGTGGCTTTGTACCCAACGCCAACCAGTTCTTGTTCTATTGTATAACCGTTCGACACGCCAGTAATCATATTGGCAATAAGTGCCCTGTAAAGACCGTGCATAGCTTTGTGTTTCTTGAGCTCGGTATGCCTTTTTACATATACGTTATTGCTATCTGATTCAATGGTAATAGCGCTATCAATTTGTTGTTGCAATTTCCCTAAAGGCCCTTCAACGGTTACCAAATTTTTATCGGACACATTAATTTTTACACCTTTGGGCAATTCAATCGGAAGCTTTCCTATTCGTGACATTATTTTTCCTCCTTAAATTAACTGATATAACATAATATTTCACCGCCGACATTTAATTCGCGGGCTTCCTTATCAGTCATAAGTCCCTGCGAGGTAGAGATAATTGCTATGCCCAACCCATTCAATACTTTAGGCATTTCTTTGGCGTTGGCATATTTACGTAAACCGGGTTTACTGACTCTTTCGAGTTTCGTAATAGCCGACATTTTGTTTACGGGGTGATATTTCAAAGCGATTTTAATTTTACTCTTCACACCTTCATCTTCGAATTTGAAATTGGTAATATACCCTTTTTCGAAAAGGATTTTCGTGATTTCTTTTTTGATATTAGATGACGGCACTTCAACGATTCTGTGGTTTGCCATAATAGCATTCCTTAAGCGTGTCAAATATTCTGCAATAGGATCTGTTGTCATTTTTATATAATATTATTAATTCTTACTACTACCAACTTGCCTTAGTAACTCCAGGGATTAAACCTTCGAGAGCCATTTCTCTGAAATTTATTCTTGAGATACCGAAAATACGCATATACCCTTTGGGACGGCCTGTAATTTTACACCTGTTGTGCAGTCTTACTTTCGAAGAGTTTTTAGGAAGTTTCTGAATGGCTTCCCAATCGCCTTTGGCTTTAAGTTCTGCGCGTTTTGCAGCATATTTTTCGACAAGTTTTAACCTTTTTACTTCTCTTGCTTTGAGTGATTCTTTAGCCATATTATTTATTAATTATTATTTTTAAACGGAATACCAAACTCTTTTAACAAAGCGCTTGCTTCTTTATCATTTTTAGTTGATGTCACAAAAGTGATATCCATACCATTGAGCTTGCTTATTTTATCAATATCTATTTCGGGGAAAATGATCTGTTCGGTAACGCCCAGTGTGTAATTGCCTCTTCCGTCAAAGCCTTTGTCGTTAACACCTCTGAAGTCCCTTACACGTGGTAAAGCAATTGAAATAAGCCTGTCGAGGAAGTCGTACATTTTTTCGCCCCTGAGCGTTACTCTTGCGCCAATGGGCATACCGCGACGCAGTTTGAAGTTGGATATGTCTTTTTTCGATTTTGTAGAAACTGCTTTCTGACCGGTAATAGCTGTAAGTTCGCTCAAAGCGTTATCGATGATTTTTTTATCAGCTATGCCATCGCCCAAACCCTGGTTGATGCAAATTTTCTCAATTCTCGGTACCTGCATAATTGACTTAAAGCCAAACTCCTTCATTAAGTTGGGCACAATTTCGGTCTGATACTTAACTTTAAGACGTGGAATATATTTCATTATTCAATTACCTCCCCTGATTTAATAGAGTAACGTACTAATTTGTCTTTAACAATTTTTCTTCCAACTCTGGTGGGATTATTTTGTTTATCAACAAGCATTACATTTGAAATATGTATAGGCGCTTCTTTTTTAATGATGCCACCTTGTGGATTTGCAGCATTCGGTTTGGTATGCTTAGATACCAAGTTGACGCCTTCAACAATAATTTTCATATCATCGGCAATGACTTTAAGTACTTTGCCTTCCTGGCCTTTTGATTCGCCGGTAATCACTTTTACCTTATCGTTTTTCTTGATTTTTAATTTTTTTCGCATGGCTAATTTTAAATTTTATAACACTTCCGGAGCTAACGATACAATTTTCATGTATTGTTTTTCGCGCAATTCGCGGGCTACGGGACCAAATATACGTGTACCTCTGAGTTCATCGGTTGGGGTGAGTAATACTACGGCATTATCATCAAAGCGGATGTAAGAGCCGTCGGTACGTCTAATTTCCTTTTTTGTTCTCACAATTACACCTTTAGAAACGGTTCCTTTTTTAATGTTACCTGATGGGACAGCCTGTTTGACAGTAACCACTATTTTATCTCCAATAGAAGCATATTTTCTTTTTGTACCACCAAGCACTCTTATACACATCACTTCTTTGGCGCCGCTGTTATCAGCAACAGCCAATCTTGTTTCCTGTTGAATCATAACTATTTAACTTTTTCAATAATTTCAACTAATCTCCAGCATTTGTTTTTACTCAGGGGGCGTGTTTCCATAATACGTACCCTGTCGCCAATACTGCATTCCTGTTTTTCGTCGTGGGCCATAAATTTACTGGTCTTCAAAACGAATTTTCCATACTTGGGGTGCTTCATTTTACGAAGGACAGCAACGACAATAGACTTGTTCATTTTATTGCTAACGACCAAGCCTATTCTTTCTTTTCTAAGATTTCTTTTGACTTCCATCTATCCTAAATATTAATTCTTTTTATTCATATTTTCTAACTCTCTTCTTCTGACTTCGGTTTTCAATCGGGCAATCAGACGGCGGTAGAATTTGATTTTCATGGGGTTTTCGAGTGGTGAAACGGCATGATTAAGTTTCATTTTCAGAAGTTGTTTTTCTTCTTCCTCGAGTCTTTCCTTTAATTCGGTGATGCCTAATTCTCTAATAACAGACTGTTTCATTGGTTGTGGTATTATAATGATTCTTCAACGTAATCTCTTCTGATAATAAACTTTGTTTTGATGGGTAATTTTTGTGCAGCAAGCCTGAGAGCTTCTTTTGCAATAGCCAATGATACGCCATCGGCTTCGAAAAGTACGCGGCCCGGAGAAATTCTGGCCACAAAGCCTTCAGGAGTCCCCTTTCCTTTACCCATACGAACTTCAGCAGGTTTTTTGGTGATAGGTTTATCGGGGAAAACTTTAATCCATATTTGGCCTTCCCTTTTCATATAACGTGTCACCGCCTGACGTGCAGCTTCAATTTGCCTTCCGGTAAGCCAGCAGTATTCCATAGCTTTGATACCAAACGAACCAAATGCGAGCTCTGCACCTCTTTTGGTGTTGCCTTTCATTTTACCTTTTTGCTGCCTGCGGTATTTAGTCTTTTTTGGTTGTAACATCTTAAATTAATTTAAAATCAATATCCTAGTTTATCCTTTTTCTTTGTCCTGTTTTAATTTTGCCCTGTGGTTGTTTCGCACTGGCAGAAGTGATGCCGATATTGGGAGACAAATCTCTTTTACCGAATACTTCCCCTTTGCACAACCAGACTTTAACGCCAATAAGGCCATAGGTTGTCAGGGCTTCTGCTCTGGCATAATCTATATCGGCCCTGAGGGTATGTAAGGGTGTTCTGCCTTCTTTATACTGCTCAGTTCTTGCCATTTCAGCACCGCCAAGACGGCCCGAAATAAGTACTTTTATACCTTCAGCCTGAATACGCATAGTTGATGCAACAGCAGTTTTAATGGCGCGTCTGAATGAGATACGGCCTTCAATTTGTTTTGCAATGGTATTGGCAACAATGAGTGCATCGAGTTCAGGTCTTTTAACCTCGGCTATGTTTATTTGAATATCTTTACCGGTGATGTTCTTGAGTTCTTCTTTAAGTACGTCAACATCGTGGCCACCCTTGCCAATAATAATACCGGGTCTTGCAGTATTGATAGTAACCGTAACCAACTTAAGAGTTCTTTCAATAATAACTCTTGAGATACCGGCTTTGGCAAGTCTCTGGCTTGCATTGATGTATTTTCTTATTTTAACATCTTCAACCAGTTTGCTGGCATATTGTCTTCCTCCATACCAGTTTGAGTCCCATCCTTTAATGATGCCTAATCTGTTTCCTATTGGATTTGTCTTTTGTCCCATTAAGTATATGTTATTATATTGTTTCTGTTTTATCAATAATTAAAGTCACATGATTGGATCTTTTCCTTATTCTGTAACCCCGTCCCTGGGGAGCCGTTCTGAGTCTTTTCAACTGGCGGCCGCCGTCAACAAAAATTTCTTTGACAAACAAGGTGTTATCTTCGAGGCGTGCGCCTTCGTTTTTACTTTGCCAGTTGGCAATAGCAGAAAGCAGCAGTTTTTCGAGTCTGCCGGAAGATTCTTTCGGGCTTGTTTTCAATATCTGTAAAGCTTTTTCAACCTGCTGCCCTCTAATAACATCGGCCATCAATCTCATTTTTCGTGGAGATGTAGGACAATTTCTGAGGATTGCAAAATATTTGTCTTTTTTCTCTTCCTTTCTTTCTGTTGCTTTTTCGCGTTTTCTAGCTCCCATTTTAAATTTATTTTATATCTACTTAATCATTATTTATTACCCGAATGCCCCCGGAATATACGCGTGGGTGCAAATTCACCAAGTTTATGCCCGACCATATTTTCAGTAATATAAACAGGGATAAACTTGTTGCCGTTGTGAACTGCAATGGTATGCCCTACAAAGTCAGGCGAAATCATTGAACTTCTAGCCCAAGTTTTGATGACAGTTTTCTTTTTTGATTCGTTCATGGCGAGAACTTTCTTCTCGAGTTTGTAATTTATGTACGGACCTTTTTTTAATGAGCGGCTCATAAATATCTTTAATTAATGTTATTTCTTCGATTTTCTTCTTTCAATAATTAACCTGTTGGATTTATTCTTGAGTTTGCGGGTTTTAAAGCCTTTAGCGGGCATGCCCTTTCTGGAGCGGGGATGTCCACCAGATGCTCTTCCTTCGCCGCCACCCATAGGATGGTCAACAGGGTTCATAACCACAGCTCTTGTTCTGGGGCGCCGACCTAACCAACGGCTTCGGCCGGCTTTACCTGATATTTCAAGGTTATGGTCGGCATTAGATACAACGCCAATAGTAGCCTTGCAGGTAAGTAATACCATACGTGTTTCGCTTGAGGGCATTTTTATGATGGCATATTTTCCGTCTCTCGACATAAGTTGTGCCGATATACCGGCGCTACGGGCAATTTCAGCTCCTTTTCCGGGCTGAAGTTCAATATTATGAATATTGCTGCCAAGGGGAATTTCACTTAAGAACAAGGTGTTGCCAATATCTGGTGTAGCTCCTTTGCCCGAATTAATGGTTTGACCAACAGTTAACCCTTTGGGTGCAATGATATATCTTTTCTCGCCATCGCTATAATGTACGAGAGCTATTCTGGCGCTTCTGTTGGGATCGTATTCGATAGTTTTTACAACTGCCGGAATACCATCTTTATCTCTTTTAAAGTCGATAATTCTTAATTTTCTTTTATGACCACCACCAATGTATCTCATGGTCATTCTGCCGGTATTGTTGCGGCCTCCTGAGCTTTTAAGCGTATAAACCAGGGATTTTTCCGGTTTGGTAGCAGTTATTTCATCAAATGCACTTATAATTTTAAAGCGCTGGCTCGATGTAGTGGGTTTATATTTTTTTAGTGCCATTTCTTATATAATATTGCTATATATTACTGTAAAAATCTATTGTTTCGCCTTGTTTCAAAGTTACAATTGCTTTTTTATAGGCATTTGTTCTTCCTACAATCATACCTGCTTTGGTATTCCTTGCTTTTTTCTTACCACTGTAAACCATGGTGTTAATATCCTGCACAGTAACGCCATACAAGTCTTGTATAGCCTTTTTTATCTGCAGTTTATTGGCTCTTTTATCCACAATGAAACCAAAATTGTTTAGTTTTTGGCCTTGCACCGTCATTTTTTCAGTAATAAGGGGTTTTATTAGAATGTTCATTTATGAAAATCTTTTGTGTTTTTTAACTATCTGTTTCCCAATAGGTTACTATTAAAATAATCTAATGCTTTTTCTTCTAGTACCAAAGTTTGACAATTCAAAACGTCGTAAGTGTTTAAATTTGAAGAAGTTACAACTTTTGACTTGCTCAAATTTCGAGAGGACAAATATACGTTTTTATTTAATTCGCCAAGCACAATTAATGATTTTTTATCAAAAATATTAAAATTATTAAGGAAGTCCTTATAGAGCTTGGTTTTTGGTGTTTCGATGGAGAGGTTTTCAACAACGATAATATTGCTTTCTTTAGCCTTATAAGAGAGGGCTGATAAACGAGCCAAAAGTTTTACTTTTTTATTAAGCTTCGTGTTGTACTCTCTGGGCTGTGGTCCAAAAACAGAGCCGCCACCTTTAAATACGGGGGATTTTATGCTGCCTGCACGAGCGCCACCTGTACCTTTTTGTTTTTTAATTTTCTTGGTGCTATGAGCAACAGCCCATTTTTCTTTAGTACTGCTTGTACCTTGCCTTTGGTTGGCCATATAATGTTTTACATCGAGGTAGAGTACATGGTCATTTGGCTCAATGCCAAAAACATTTTCGTTTAATTTTACAGTTCTTCCGGTTTTTGAACCGTCTGCTTTATATACTTCTATTTCCATCTTTCTAAAATTAAATATGAACCACTTGGACCAGGAACAGATCCTTTAACTATTAACAGATTTTTTTCGGGGATAATCTTTAAAATCTGGACATTTATGATTTTGACTTTTTTATTGCCCATCTGGCCAGCCATTCTCATGCCTTTGAAAACTCTCGACGGGAATGAAGAGGCACCCATAGAACCGGGAGCTCTGAGCCTGTTGTGCTGTCCGTGAGTCTGCCCGCCAACACCATTAAAGTTATGTCTTTTAATAACTCCCTGAAAGCCTTTTCCTTTACTATGGCCGGAAACATCGATAAATTCGCCTTCAATAAAAACATCCACTTTCAGCACATCGGCGTAGCTTTTTCTTTGTTCGAAGCGAGTAAATTCTTTTAAAATTCTTTTTGGTGTAGTGTTGGCTTTTTCGAAATGTACTTTCAGCGCTTTTGGAGTGTTCTTTTCTTTTTTATCATCAAAAGCAAGCTGGATGGCTTCATAGCCATCTTTTTCGAGTGTCCTCACCTGAGTCACTACACAGGGACCAGCTTCAATTACCGTGCATGGTACGCATTTACCAGAGGCATCATAAATGCTGGTCATTCCAATTTTTTTACCTATTAAACCTGACATTTTTTAAATTATATTGATATTAAACAATTTTTTCGGTTTTCTCAACTTACACCTTAATTTCCACTTCCACACCGCTGGGTAATTCCAATTTCATAAGGGCGTCAATGGTTTTTGAAGTGGTGCTGTAAATATCAATCAATCTCTTGTAGGAACAAAGCTGAAATTGTTCCCTTGATTTTTTATTTACAAATGTTGAACGCAGTACAGTAAAAATCTTTTTATTGGTTGGCAATGGTATAGGCCCACTGACAACGGCACCGGTAGTTTTTACTGTTTTTACAATTTTTTCGGCAGATTTATCAACCAAATTGTAATCGTACGATTTTAATTTAATTCTTATTTTCTGACTCACTTTACTTATATTTATTTGTTATTAAATAATTCTAAAAAAAACTATAATAATACCCTTTTAAGCGGGTGATAATTTCTTCCTGAACAGCTTTTGATGTTACCTGGTAATTAAAAAATTCGAGGCTCGATGTAGCTCTTCCTGATGTTATGGTGCGCAACTGGGTAACGTAGCCGAACATTTCTGCCAATGGTACGTGCGCTTTGATAACCTGGGTGCCTGATTTTGCTTCAAGCGCTACCACATGGCCCCTTCGTTTATTTATATCCGAAGATACGTCTCCAGCAAAACCTTCAGGGCATACTACTTCAAGTTTCATTACAGGCTCCATCAAACTAACGCTGGCTTTTTTAAGGGCTTCCTTAAAAGCAATGCGGGCACAAATTTCGAAGGCGAGCGCGTCTGAATCAACATTATGATAGGACCCGTCAACAAGTGTAACTTTTAAACTCTGCATCGGGAATCCGGCCAGTACCCCATTAAGCATGGCGTATTTAAAGCCCTTTTCAATAGCCGGAATAAATTCCTTGGGAATATTGCCGCCTCTGATGTTGTTGACAAACTGCAAACCTTTTACATTCTCATCGGCAGGCGATAAAACTACTTCAATATCGGCAAATTTGCCTTTACCGCCGGTTTGTTTTTTGTAAACTTCCCTGTGACTGACTTCGTTTAGCAAAGCTTCTTTGTAAGCGACCTGTGGATTGCCCTTATTCACTTCAAGGTTAAATTCTCTTCTTAATCTGTCAATGATTATATCAAGGTGTAATTCGCCCATACCGCTTAAAATAGTTTGGCCTGTTTCCTCGTTGTAGGTAAAGGTAAGCGTAGGGTCTTCTTCGGTAAGTTTCGACAAAGCAATAGCCAATTTATCGACATCGGCCTGCACTTTGGGTTCAATAGCAAGACCGAGAACCGGTTCGGGGAAGTTTATAGATTCAAAATATATGGGGGCGTTTTCCTCACACAGGGTATCGCCGGTTTTTATGTCCTTAAATCCAACGGCGGCGCCTATATCACCTGCACTGATTGCATCAATGGGATTATGTTTATTGGCATGCACCTGTAAAATTCTTGAAATGCGCTCTTTTTTGTCTGTTCTGGGGTTATAAACCATATCGCCCGATTTCAGTACACCAGAATAAACCCTGAAAAAAGCAATTCTTCCTACGTAAGGGTCGGTGGCAATTTTAAAAGCCAGGGCCGAAAATTTTTCATTTTCTTCGGGTTTGCGTACTTCTGCTGTTTCTTTTTTGGGATTAATTCCCTTAACAGCAGGCATATCAAGAGGGCTTGGTAAATAATCAACAACGGCATCGAGCAATTTCTGCACGCCTTTATTTTTAAAAGAAGCGCCGCATAAAACGGGCACAATACGTAGTTCAATAGTAGCTTTACGAATGGCAGCAATAATTTCTTCTTCGGTAATTGAATCCGGTTCAGTCAGGAATTTATCGAGTACTTCTTCGCTTTCTTCAGCAGTTCCTTCAATAATTTTAGTGCGGTACTTGCGCACAATATCTTTCAGTTCTTCAGGAATTTCAACTTCTTCGTAATGCACGCCAAAGTTTTCACTTTCCCAAACATACGCTTTATTCTGTACAAGATCAACCACACCGCAAAAGTCTTCTTCTTCGCCAATGGGAATCTGTACAGGGATGGGTTTTGTTTTAAGTTTCTCTTCAATTTCGTTAACAACGCCGAAGAAATTGGCACCTGGCCTGTCCATTTTATTAACAAAAGCAATACGTGGCACGGCATACCTGTCGGCCTGACGCCAAACTGTTTCGGATTGAGCTTCAACTCCTCCAACAGCACAAAACAGGCCAATAGCGCCATCCAATACACGCAACGAGCGTTCCACCTCAACGGTAAAATCGACATGTCCTGGTGTATCGATAATATTTACTTTGTATTGCTGGTTGTTGTGGTTCCAGAAAGTAGTTGTGGCCGCTGAAGTAATGGTAATGCCTCTCTCCTGCTCCTGTACCATCCAGTCCATTGTGGCTGCGCCATCGTGTACTTCTCCGATACGATGATTGATACCTGTATAATATAATATACGCTCAGTAGTTGTGGTTTTACCCGCATCAATATGAGCCATAATGCCTATATTTCTAATATTTTTCAGTTCTTTAGACACTGTATATTATATTAATGTATCTTTTAAAATCTGAAATGTGAAAAAGCCTTATTGGCTTCAGCCATTTTGTGAGTGTCTTCTTTCTTTTTAAAAGCGCCCCCTTCTTCCTTATAAGCCGACATTATTTCACCGGCAAGTTTATTGGCCATTGATTTTTCATTTCTCTTTTTCGAGAAAAGAATAAGGTTTTTCATGGCAATAGCCTGTTTACGGTCTGGTCTAATTTCAGTAGGTATCTGAAAGGTGGCCCCACCGATACGGCGGCTTTTAACCTCTACCTGGGGTGTTATGTTATCCAGGGCTTTTTTAAACACTTCGAGGCCGTTTTCTTTAATTTTTTCTTCAACTGATTCAATAGCGTCGTAGAATATTTTATATGAAACATTCTTTTTGCCGTTGCGCATCAGGTTGTTCACAAACTTAGTTACCAGAATATCTTTAAATTTTGGATCCGGTAATAAGATACGTTTTTTTGGTTTACTTTTCCTCATAACCTTTAATTAAGTATAGGTGAATTATTTAGCTGCTTTTACTTTTGGCCTTTTGGTGCCGTATTTCGACCTGCGTTGAGTACGTCCTTCGACACCTGATGTATCGAGAGCGCCACGAACTACATGGTATCTCACTCCCGGTAAATCCTTCACACGGCCTCCGCGGATAAGCACTATAGAGTGCTCTTGGAGGTTGTGACCTTCACCCGGAATGTATGTATTAACTTCTTTCTGATTGGTCAGTTTAACCCTGGCTACTTTTCTCATTGCTGAATTAGGTTTCTTGGGTGTAGTGGTATAAACCCTCACACAAACACCTCTTCTTTGAGGACAAGAATCGAGGGCAGGCGACTTGCTTTTATAAGTCAGTTTTTTACGTCCTTTTCGAACCAATTGCTGTATTGTCGGCATATTAACGCATTTTATAAATTAATGAATGTACTCAAAATTTCCCAAAATTTGGGAGTGCAAAGGTAAAAGTTTATTTCGTATTATCAATAATATATATTAAAAAAATTTTCTTTTTTTTTCAGTTACCCTGCAGAAAAACTTTCATATTCACATAAGTATCTGAATATAAAACATTTACAATAATTATAAACATTTTTAACTGAGAGTGTGTTTCAGAAGGGTTGGTCGTCTTGACCTTCACCGGGGGTATAATCACTTTGCTGTTCTTCATTATCATTGTTCATTTTCGACTGCAAAGTGATGTTTGTTAGTGGCCCGTTTTCGAAATTTTTATTGGGTTCAATATTCTGAAACTCCATGTGTTGTACGTCCAAATCGGAAAATTTGGCAAACCTGTCGAAAAACCTGAGGGGAATATCCTTTATGGCGCCGTTACGGTGTTTGGCGACAATAATTTCGGCCATACCCTGTGTTGAATTACCATTGTCATCCTCCATGAGTTTGTAATACTCTGCCCTGTAGATAAAAATAACCATATCGGCATCCTGTTCAATGGCACCCGATTCCCTGAGGTCGGAAAGGAGGGGTCTTTTATTACCGCCACGTGTTTCAACGGCACGGCTGAGTTGTGAAATGGCTATTACAGGAATATTTAATTCTTTAGCCATGCTTTTAAGCGAGCGCGAAATATTGCTGATTTCCTGTTCCCTGTTGCCTTTAGCATCACCGGTGCCCACCATCAACTGGAGGTAATCAATAAATACCACCTGAATATCGTATTGTGACTTAAGGCGGCGGCACTTGGCTTTAAGTTCGAAAATGCTGAGCGCAGGCGTATCGTCAATGTATAAGGGAGCGTCAATAAGTTTGCCGATTTTGGAATGCAACTGTTGCCACTCGTAATCCTGTAATCGTCCTTTTTTTAGTTTCTCTGCTTCCAGTTCCGTTTCGCTAGAAATAAGCCTTGTAATAAGCTGAACGGCAGACATTTCTAGAGAAAAGAAAGCTACAGGTTTTTGATAATCGACCGCAATGTTTCGTGCCATTGATAGTACAAAGGCAGTTTTCCCCATGCCGGGGCGGGCTGCCAAAACAATGAGGTCGGAGTTTTGCCAACCAGAGGTGAGGCGGTCGAGTTCCGAAAATCCGGAAGGAACTCCACTAAGGCCATCGGGTTTGTTACGGGCTGTTTCAATTTGTTTAATGGCTTCAGCCACAAGTACTTGCATACTGCCATGTTTACGCCTGATGTTGCTTTCGCTTACCTGGAAAAGTTTGTTTTGCGCCTTATCGAGCAGTTCGAATACATCAGTCGCATCCTCGTATGCATCGTGCTGCACTTCGCTCGAAATACTTATAAGTTCGCGCAGAATAAACTTTTGTATTATTATCCTGGTATGGTGTTCTACGTTGGCCCCACTGGCTATACGATTGGTAAGTTGTGTCAGGTAAAAAGCACCACCAATCAGTTCCAGTTCACCCGACTTTTTGAGTTCTTCGGCTACTGTAAGCAGGTCAACAGGTTCGGAGCGGGCATTGAGCCTTAATATAGCCCCAACGATGCGGCGG
>JAKIYU010000014.1 GCA_022708385.1 Bacteroidota bacterium
GCTGCGCAATAATATCAAAAGGCCGCTGTCTTATATATACCCAAAGACCTGACTTAAGTAATAACTCAATAATCTCTTCCCTGCTGTGCTCTTTCGGATCTTTTACATTAAACTGTAAGTACTCGGCTTCCTTGCCTGCATCTATTACTATGGCGTCAATAGCCCGCTTGTCGCCTCGTACAATGCTTTTTACCGTACCGCTTACAGGCGATGTTATGATAATCTCAGGCCGTACCTTGTCAAAGAATAAAGGCGTACCCGATTTTACATGATCTCCTTCGGCGACAAGTAATTTTGGAATGGGCGACATGCCGATGAAATCGGAAGGTTTAACAGCATAACTAGTGGCCGTAAATGCACTGTCAATGGCTTTGTCGGCTTCTCCTGCCAAATTAATGTTCAATCCCCTTTTTAAATGAATTTTTTTTGACATTTGTTCGATAGTCTTAAAAATTGTACAAATATACAAAATATTACATGTGTATTTTGTTGTTTTTATGAAGTTAAATAAATTAACTTTGCATTTATTATTCAGAATAAAACTAATAAATTTTAAAATGCAACTTTCAAATTATTTATTGAAATATTTCTCAATTTTTTGCATATTTCTTCTTTTGGCATGTAAAACTAAGGCCCCGCTTCAATCGCACGATGTTAATTCAGACAAAATTTTACCGCCGCCAATTATAAAAGATACGGCAATAGTTTCAGAAATTAAAGTCATAGAAGCTTCAAACGCAAAGAAACAGGAAGCCCTTGCTCCCGATGATACTGTGGCTTATTTCCGAAATGATTATATGAGATACAGCAATTATACTTATAAACCTAATATCAAAACCATATTGCTGCATAAGTCGGGCTTTTTGCTTGCAAATCCTGTTATTGAACTTAAAAATGCTGAAACGCTTGAACTGTCATTCGATGATCTGGATGCTGATATAAAAAAATACCAATACACCATAATTCATTGCAATGCCGACTGGAAACCATCCGACTTAAAACCTGCCGATTACTTGTCGGGCTTTACCACCGACCTGATTACCAATGCCTCATCATCAATCAATACGCTGCAGTCCTATACCCATTATAAACTCGAGTTTCCCGGCACCGATGTAAAACCTAAAATTTCGGGCAATTATATACTCGCCGTTTTTATTGATAGCCTTGCAGATGTGGTGCTCACAAGGAGATTTATGGTTGCCGATACTAAAGTGAATATCAATGCCAATGTAAGGCAGGCCACCAACCTCGACGATAAGAATTATAAACAGGAAATCATTTTTACTTTACAACACGGTGCCTATAATATCCTTAATCCTTATGCAAATCTTAAAGTGGTCATTCAGAAAAACAGCCGTTGGGATAATGTTATTACAACTTTAAAACCATCACTTGTCAGAAATAACGAAATAGTCTATGATTATGAGTATGGTAATGTTTTTCAGGGAGATAACGAATTCAGAAATTTCGATATTAAAAGCCTTAAATATATATCTGAACATCTTCAGAATATTGTCAAAAGAAACAACCAATACTATGTCTTTCTCAAACCAGATGAACGCCGCTCTTATAAACGCTACTTTTTTGAAAGTGACATTAACGGTAAGTTTACAGTGAAAAATGAAGAGGTTCGCAACAGCGATACAGAAGCTGAATATTGCCATGTGCATTTCTCTCTGCTTTATCCCGCTCCCCTTGTACATGGTCAGCTATACATTTTCGGGGCGCTTACCGATTGGAGTTTTAACGATAATTCCAAAATGATTTATAACTACAATACCAAAACTTACGAAAGAGAATTGTATCTCAAACAAGGTTACTACAATTACAATTATGCTCTGGTCGAGAATGGCAGCGATGTGGCCGATGAATCATATATTGAGGGCACCCACAGCCAAACAGAAAACGATTATACCTTATACATCTATTACAAAGAACCTAACGAAAATTACGACAGGCTTATCGGTGTCAAATTCATTAATTCCTTAAAGAAATAATCAGTTGAAAAAAGGTTTTAGCAACCTTGCAACTATACCTGCAAAATAATCAGAACCCTGCTGATTCCAATGCCCGTCGTTGTTTAAATACATCTGCTTAAGGCTATCGCAAGGCAATATTTCAAAATACGGGTACAAATCAAAATATGGCAGACTGTATCTAGTGGAAATATATTCCAGCTCTTTCTGGCTTATGCTCTTTTTTCTTTTAAAAACATTGTTTCTGACAAGTTCAATGTGGGGTACACTTATTAAAATAACCTCCTTGTTGTTGTTCTTACAAAAACCGATAATGTCATCAAGCATCTTGATTTTTTCTGGTTTGCGGAGCTGATTTATTGGCTCAGTATCTATAATATAAAAAGTATCATTCTCTTCGTCAATATTGCTGTTGCGTTTTTTTACATCATATTCAATTTTTTTCAATGAGCTGTACAACTTATGTAAAATGAAAAGATTTGAAACAGGTAAGTTTTCTGCTGTTGAATATTCTTTTGATTGCCTTTTTTGATTTAAGACAGTTTCATTTTGAATATTACCGGCAATATACATGCTCTTTTTATAGACCGTTTCAAATGCTCTCATATCGGCTGGCGGCTTTTCTGAATAACTTCCGTAAACGTGGGCGCTGTCCGAATACATCATAAAGAAATCCCTTTGCAGATCATCGTCATATACTGCCAGAATAATACCATCAAAATCATATTGATTGGCTATTTCATTGAAAAATATGCTGTGCCAGTTGCTCAGCCCTATGCCATCAAGTGCAAAGGAATACATTTCGGGATAAAACAGGGTGGATTCTTTCTGCAACAGCCCTTCAGTCGCGTCTGGCCAGGGTGTTTTAAGAAATTCTGCAGCGGTGTATGAATCCCCGAATACTATAAACCGCTTTACATTCTCAGCTTTTCTCTTTTTGTAATCCTTCCCTGAGTGATACCCATCATTATTGACCCTGAATGTATTATCGAATACTTCCTTGCCTCTTACAACCTTTAATAGCCTTATGTCTTCCTCATGCCAACGGTATCCTCTTATTAAATCAGGCTCTAAACAGGGCTTGCTGAATGTGCCTAACATGGGGTCCGAAATACTGATATAACTACCGAAATAGCCATTGCTAACCAGTACATTCACAACAATCTCAAAAATAAAATAGGTCTGAAACACTACAAAAACCAACAGATATACTTGATTAGGAATTTTTTTTCTGAACCGTAATGCAAATAACCCGGAAATTATCAGAAAGAGACAGAAAATTAGTATTATTAAATCGACCTTCGTATAAGGGTTGTTTGTCTGAACAATAATAAAGCCGGCTAATGTGAATGAGAAAAGTGCAAACACAAAAAATGCATTTGCCATAAGAAAAGGGCGCAGCGCATTTTTTTTAGCCCCGAAAATAATTATGAGTATAGTGATCGTTGGAAAAAGTAATGCAACTACAGGTGATATAAGTGGATTAATATAAACAACTGTAACGGGCATACATTTTTTTGAAATACAAAGATAAAAAAACCGCTCTTACATGAGGAAGAGCGGTTTTATAAATTTAACTATGGTAGAATATTAAAGTCCCAATTTTTTCTTAACCATGGGTAAAATATTTTCGCCGCCTTCGTAAAACAATAAAGAACCTGAAGCCACATCAAGAATATAGGTAAAGCCGTTTTCCTTAGCCACATCCTCAATAGCTTTCTTGGCTTTCTGAACAATCGGGTTTAATAATTCTGATTCTTTATTCTCGAGATCTTGCTGGGCTTGCTGTTGAAAATTTTCAATACGATTTTTCATTTCCTGCAGTTCGAGTTGTTTAGTCGAACGTATAAGTTCAGAATACGTTATCTGATTATCAGTGTATTCCTTGTATTTTTTTTCAAATTCACTACTCATAGCTCCCAATTGTTTTTCAAGCGACTTGGCATAATTTTCAATATTAACCTTGGCAGAATCTCTTTCCGGCATAGCTATGAGCAATTCGTTTGAATCAATATATCCGATTTTTAATTTAACCTGAGCATCAGCATGCTGGCTTAAAAATACTAATGTTGCTGACAATAAAAACGTAACAATTATTCTTTTCATTTTTTTCTTTTTCGTGGTTTAAATAAATTCTTTAATTTTTTGCAAAAATAATATTTTATATTAATTTGAAATAAAAAAACTCTTACAGATGTATTTTATTTTAATGCTTAACATAAATTAACAAGAGGCTGCCTTTGATTTGAGACAGCCTACTGTTAATTTAAGTAATCAGATATAAACTATTTTTTTAAACCGAGAACCTCTAATACATCTTCGCTGATGTCGTTTTTGGGGTTCACATAAAGCATCGATAAAGCACCAGCTTTATCGAAAACTACGGCAAAATTGCTTTTGGTGGCTATTTCTTCAACGGCGGCAAAAACACGGTCTTGTATGGGCTTTATTAGTTCCTGCCTTTTTTTTGATACGTCTCCATCTTTGCCAAAACGTTTTTTCTGAAGTTCTTTAGCTTCCTTTTCTTTTTGCATGATTTCATTTTCTTTTTTTATTTTCATATCTTCCGGCAACATAACTGCTTCAGCTTGAAAAGCTTTATAAAGTTTATCAATTTCAGAAAATTTCTTTTCAATTTCCTTTTGCCATTCTACCGATAAATCGTTTATTTTATCCTGAGCTATCTGATATTCGGGTATTTTTCCTAAAATATATTCTGTGTCAACAATTGCAAATTTTTGTGCAAACGACGAAACTGAAAAAATCAGAATACTGAGTGTTACAATTATTTTTTTCATTTTTTAGTCCTCCATTTTTTTTATTGTGGTTTATTCAATTGATTGTCCTATAGAAAAGTGGAACTGGCTCTTATTTGCTGTAGGTACACCGGGTATTTCATCAAACCCGTAACCCCAATCAAGTCCAAGAAGTCCGAACATAGGAAGAAATATTCTTACACCAACACCTGCCGAGCGTTTTACCTGAAAAGCATTGTAATCTTTGAATTTTTCCCAGCAGTTACCGGCTTCGGCAAAACCAAGAACATATATGGTGGCCATGGGGTTCAGCGAAACGGGATATCTTACTTCCATTGTGTATTTATTAAAAATGGTGCCTCCTATGTACCCTAAAGTGCCTCTTGGTGTTAATGAATTATTGGCGTAACCTCTTAAAGCGATGATTTCTCTACCGTCGAGCGAGAAGCCTGATAAGCCGTCTCCGCCAAGATAAAACCTCTGAAAGGGTGATGTGCCGATATTTCTGTTATACAAACCAAGGAATCCAAATTTAGAGCGCATGTTCAATACCAAATTTCCTGCCAGTTTTGTGTACCAGGATGAGTTGAATTTCCATTTATGGTATTCTATCCATTTGAACTTTTCCTGGTCGGTTAGTGTTGAATAGTCTTTATTTGAGAAAAAAGAAAATGGCGGAGTGAGTTCAAGAGATAGTACATTTTCGGAACCGGAGCGTGGATAAATTGGGGCATCAATAGAGTTTCTTCCAAAAATAATGGAATAATTTAGATTGTTTGAATAACCGTCTGAAAATGAAAAGGATGAGTAATAATTATCTACCTGATAGTTTTGTAAACCTATGGTGTGATAAATAGTAAAATAATCATCAGGCCAGGTAAGCCTTTTACCCAAGCCTACAGATACACCGTTTATGGATATAGCTTCCCTTTTATCGTTCCCTTTAGAGAGTCCATTAGATTGAATGGAATGATAAAGAGAAACACTAAGAGCGTTTGGTTTTCTACCGCCAAACCATGGTTCGGTAAATGAAAGGTTGTACGATTGAAAACCGACACCATAAGACTGGGCTCTAAGGCTAAGTTTCTGTCCGTCGCCTGAAGGAACAGGCGACCATGCGCCTTTTTTAAAGAAATTTTTGAATGAAAAGTTGTTGAAAGATACACCCAGTGTGCCAACAACTCTTCCGGCACCCCAGCCACCCGATAATTCCACCTGGTCGGAGGAGGTTTCTTCAACCGTATATTCAATATCTACGGTGCCATCGGTAGGGTCAGGCTTAGGGTTGACACCCAGTTTTTCCTGGTTGAAATAACCCAGTTGCACCAGTTCCCTTTGACTGCGTAAGATGTCTGAGCGGTTGAATAACTGTCCGGGTTTGGTGCGTATTTCACGCATTATAACATGGTCGTGGGTTTTGGTGTTGCCTTTAATAGTAACTCTTTTAATTCTTGCCTGCTTACCCTCATAAATTCGTATCTCGAGGTCGATAGAATCTTTTTCTACATTGATTTCGACAGGTGTAACAGAGAAAAATAAATAGCCGTCATCGAGGTATAAAGAGCTTATATCAAGACCATCCTGGCTCATATACAGTTTTGATTCGAGGGCTTTCTGGTTATAAACATCCCCTGCCTTAATGCCGAGTACATTTGATAAATAGGCGTCTGAATACTTGGTGTTGCCAACCCATTTTATATTTCGGAAATAGTATTTATGCCCTTCCGAAAGTACAATATCTATATTAATGGATTTATTATCAAATTTATATACAGAGTCTTTAACAATAAGTGCATCGCGAAACCCTAATTCGTTGAATTTTTGAATAATTCTTTCTTTATCTTTTTCAAAATTGCTTTCAACAAATTTTGATGATTTAAAGATTCTGAAAAAGTTTTTTTGTTTAGTGTCTTTCATGGTGCGTCTGAGAGTGGCTTCTGAAAGATATTCTTCTTTGCCTCTCATACGTTTAATAATGTTGCTTTTATAAGGTGTGTTTCCTGTGAAGTTTATAGCATTAATTTTAACTTTTGATTTTTTGTCGATATTAATGGTAAGGATAACACTATTGGCCGACATGGTGTCTTTTTTCTGTATAATGTCCACTTCAGTAAAGAGGAAACCTTTATCAATAAAATGGTTTTTAATAATGGTTTTGGTTTTAATAATCATATTGTCGGAAACAACATCTCCTTTAGTGAGGTTGATTTTTTCGCGCAGGTTATCGGCCTCTGATTTTTTTATACCGGTAAATGAAAATTTACTCAGCCTGGGTTTTTCTTCAACTTTAAAGTCAAGAAAGATAGTGTTTTCATGAATTTTTGCTGCACTAACAGAAATGTTTCCAAAAAGGCCTTGTTTCCAAAGGTTTTGAATGGCTTTAGAAATTTTATCGCCGGGAACTGAAATTGTGTCGCCCACATTAAGACCGGTGAGCATTATAAGGATGTTGTTGTCGAGGAATTGGGCTCCGGAAAAAGTAATGCCGCCTATAACATATTCTTTTGGTGAATTATAATCAATGTTATTGATGTTTTCATTAATATAAGTCTGGGCAGTTAGTGTGTTGATTATAATTAAACACAAAAATAGAAAAAACAATTTTTTCATAATCATTCTTTATTGGCAATCTGTTCGCTTGTTTTTCCGAAACGTCTTTCTCTCTTCTGGTAATCAACAATAGCTTTGAAAAAATCTTCTTTGCCGAAATCGGGCCAAAGCGTGTTTGTAAAATAGAGTTCACTATAGGCAATCTGCCAAAGCAGGAAGTTGCTTATGCGATTTTCGCCACTTGTTCTGATGAGGAGTTCAGGGTCGGGAATTTGTTTTGTAGCTAGATAAGATGAAATGGTTAAGTCGTTAATATTTTGCAGTTCAAGGAGGTTGTCTTTAACATCTTTAGCAATATTTCTGACGGCGTTTACAATTTCCCATTTTGAGCTGTAGCTCAGAGCCAAAACGAGAGAGGTTTTATAATCGGTTTCAGTTTTTAGCATGGTTTCTTTCAACTGCGAAACACATATTTCAGGAAGTGCATTGATATCGCCAATAACCATAAGCCGGATTTTATTCTCAATAAGTCTTGAGGTCTCTTTGTGAATAGAGTCTACAAGAAGCTTCATGAGGGCATCAATTTCGTTTTTTGGTCTGTTCCAGTTTTCGGTAGAAAAAGTATAGAGTGTTAAAAATTTAATGCCAATTTCACAGGCAGCTTCAACAACATTTGTTGCAGAAATTACACCATACTGATGACCTACATTGCGTTCTAAGCCTCTGTTTTTTGCCCATCTGCCGTTTCCGTCCATAATTATGGCGACGTGAACAGGGAGTCTTGTCAGGTCAATTTTTTCTTTAAAGGACATTGATAAAAAAGTGGGAGTTAAATCAATCTTTATAATAATCTTTGTATTTTTTGTATTGCTGGTAGGTGGGGCAATCGCCTTTGCGTTTTCGGGTGATTTTAAAAGTAACAAAAACGCCGGCAAAGGAGTACCAGTCCTTATTGGTTGAGTTTCCTCTTTGAAGGCCGGTATTGCTGGGGTCGCCGGGTTGCTTTATGGATCTATCGGCGAGCAACATGGCGATAGGTGTGTTCTCTGCTGACAGGATATTGGGGTCAGCGTAGGTGGTACTTACATCATCAATATAGTCGGTGTTTGTTTTGCGCATGCCCCATTCTCCGCCTATGCAAACTTTATCAGAAGCGCTGTATTTGATGCCCAATCCAAAGGGGAAAGCCAGAGCATTTAAGCTGTATGGTTTTCGGTCGTAATAAGCAATAGTGCCCTGTCCTTCGGTACCCAGAGGTTGCAAGCTATACCATTTGCCTTCGTAATAAGCCATTGGATTGAAGTTAAATGCGGCAATGCCGGCAAACATATAAGGAGAGAAATAGTAATCTTTATGTCCTGTAACATACGGAAGGAAGTTTAATTCCAGTTGGGCAGAGAATTCAAGAATCTGAGATTTGAAACTCAGGTTTCTTTTTTCGTTGAATTTTGTAACGGCATCATCACCTTTTACATTACCCCAAAACCCAGCGGCTTTGAATGCGAAACGCGGACTCAGATTATATCTGGCTAAAAGGCCGGCAGCCGGTTGCATCATCTCGAAATTCTTTTTTGGATTGAGGTCGCCAAGATAATATGAGCCGCCACCGAATAAACCTATTTCAGCTCTTTGTGAAAAGAGATTTAATGCGAAAAGGATTGACAAAATCAAGATAACAGGCTTATATAATTTCATTATAAATTAAAAATTTTGTAGGGGTAACGCAATTATTTGAATTTTGGTATAGCGATTTTATCTTTTTCTGTAATTTTATAATAAGCAGTTACTTTGGCAAACATATAGGCATCCCTGTCTCTGATGTCGCCTCTCTGTTGTCCGGCAAATGTGATAGAAGAGCCCATGTTGTGGTTGTTGGGATTAGAGAAATAAGCGGCAAGTTCACCCTGGTCTCCGCCAATGTTGTCGCGCAGTACCTTCGGGTCAACATAAGTGGCGCTGGCATCGTCAATATAGTCTGTAAAAGTAAGGCGAAAGCCATATTCAAAACTGACGGCATAATACATGTTAATATAATATTTAAAACCAATACCAAACGGGATGGCTAATTGATTTAATGAATATTCGTTGCGGGTAGGAATTATACCTTGTCCTTCAGTTTTTAAGGGTTTAAGTTTGACCCAAGAGTTTCTCATAGAAGCCACACTTCCCGTATCGGGGTATTTAGCCTGGGGATTAAAATGAAAGTAAGCAATTCCGGTGTATAAATAAGGGTAAACGTTAATTTGGCCGCTGCTGAACATCTGAAGGATGGATTTTTTCTTTGGTCTGAGGCGGTAACCGGAAAGGGTATATTTTGCACCTTCTTTTTCGGGAAAGATGTAGTATTCAACAACTGATGCCATTTCGAACAAGGGGGAACGGAAGTGAAGGTTGCGGTTGTTACGGAAGGTTTCTTTTGTAAATTTATCATTACCGTAAAGGAACCCATAGGTTATGTCATTTTTCCATATAGTTTTAAAACCAATTTTATATGCAAGTCCGAAGTGCGTTATAGGCCTGATCGAAGGGAAATCGAAGTCCCTCATATTATTAGTGCCAAAGCCATTTTTACCTCCGAGTTCGCCTAAAAAGTTAGTGGCACCTGTGCCAAAGAATACTTCTGACCTATTGTATTGCCATCTTTGCGTCTGGGCTGAGCAAATGGAAGTAGTCATTATAAGTAAGGCAGGCAGGATATATTTTAAGACGATGTTTTTCATGACAAAAATATATGCAAAGATATTAAGAATTTTGTATAATAATTAATATAGATTTAATCATTTTTATATGTATTTCTAACCTCCTGCTGGTAATACTGTGAAACATACTTTTAATGCCAGTTACGAAACTGTTTAATAAAGTATGAAAAAGAAAAGTTTTCCCCTAATTATTGCCCTGATTTTAGCGAGTCTTTGGGCAGGTCTAAGGTTTTTATGGGTTCAGGCAAAGGGTTTGTTGCAGCAACTTTATCTTTTATACATCTTACAGAAAGCCCCGCTTTATTGTCGAAGTTACTGTTGTCGATGAAACCTGTGTAGGTGTTTAGTGAAATTGAATAGGCATGTATAAGGGAATGTTTTGTGGATGTCCACCAATTACCGTTGTAACCTTTTGTAAGAAAGGCCCCGTCAGTAAAACGATGGCCGCCTGGCAGCGCCGAAAATCCAACACTGTCGCTTGCTGCTTCATTGGGGGGTTCCCAGTTTTTAGTCGATTTGAGTCTGCCACCGGCTTCGAAATTACCACCAAGAAAATTAATGAGTTTTTTCCATTCAACACCGTCGGGCACATGAAAACCAACAGGACATAAACCGGCTGTATCAATAACGCAATACCAGTTGTATAGTCTGTTTGTGAATTTGCTGTTGGCAGTAACATCTGAATAATCGCAGTATGCGCACGTTTTAAGTCTTATCCAGTCTTTGGCTTCAACAACATTTGGAATACTGTCGCCATTGCGAAAGTGAGTAACTAATAAATCACTTTTAAGCCATGTTTGCTGCCCAATGACAACAGTGTCGTAAACATTGCCATCGAAGTCGGTAACCTGGCATCGGGCGATACTTGAATAAATGAGAGCTATGAAAAATGCAAGGCAAATTTTTCCTGTATATCTCATGGGTGTATTTTATAAATTCATTATGAATGGTAACACAAATTTATTATTATTAACTAAATAAACACTAAAGTAATTAATAAAATTAACAAAAAATGTTGAAAAATATATGAATTATTAAATGGTGAATGGATTATTTTTGCGAATAATATTATTTATTCTGACATAATTGTTACGTTTTATCCTGAAAAGGTTTTATTATGGTTTTCTGGTGCTGATAGGCGTACTGTTGCTTGTCTTTTTTCTTTTTAATGTATTGCCGGGCGATGCCGCCAGCATGATGCAGGGACAACGCACCGATATGGCCTCGCTTGAGAATACCCGTAAAGAATTAGGGCTCGACAAGCCGATCTATAAACAGTTTTTAAATTATATTAACGATATATCACCACTTTCTGTTCATGAAACAATGGACAGCAACAGTTTGATTTTTTTTAATGAGAATAATTATGCACCTTATCTTAAAATTCTTAGAGTAAGCTCTTCAAAAGTAATGGTACTGAAATTTCCTTATTTGCGGCGCTCCTATCAGAGCCAGCGCAAGGTATCAGAAATACTTATAACGGCATTTCCTTTAACAGCCCTTCTGGCGGGGGTGTCTATTCTCATTGCCTGTGTTATAGGTATTATACTCGGGATTATATCAGCATTGAATAAAAATAGCTTTTTTGATAAAATGAATCTGGTTATTTCAGTTTTTGGTATGAGCTTGCCCTCTTTTTTTGCCGCAGTGCTGATTGCCTGGATTTTTGCATATTTATTATCGGGGTTTACCCACCTGAATATGTTCGGAAGTTTATATTCTGTAGATGATTTTGGCAGAGGAGAATATCTTGAATTAAAGAACATTATACTGCCAGCTATAACACTGGGAATAAGACCGTTAGCCATTGTGACTGAGCTGACGCGCAGTTCACTTTTGGAAGTCATGTCGCAGGACTATATTCGCACAGCACGGGCCAAAGGTTTACCTCTTATGAGGATTATTACAAAACATGCCCTGAAAAATGCCATGAATCCTGTTGTAACGGCTATATCAGGTTGGTTTGCATCCTTACTGGCAGGGGCTGTTTTTGTGGAGTACATTTTTGACTGGAAAGGCATCGGCGTAGTCATGGTACAAGGGCTTGAAAAATATGATTTCCCTGTTGTCATGGGTACCATCTTGTTTATATCCGTTATACTGATAATTATTAATATATTTGTGGATATCATCTATGCGATGCTAGATCCCAGAGTACAAATTCAGTAATTTAAATAATTGAAAATGAGAAAAAAAATTGTGGCAGGTAATTGGAAAATGAATAAAACAGCCGGAGAAGCTGTCGTTTTAATTGGAGAAATTCTCGATTTATTAAAAATCCGGCCTGTAACTGAACCATTACATCGCGTGGTTATTGCGCCACCATTTATTGCACTTACCAAAGCGACTGAAATTCTAAAAGGCCATCCTTATGTCTTTCTTGGTGCGCAAAATTGTTATTCAAAACCCAAAGGCGCCTTTACTGGCGAAATAGCACCTGCCATGCTTGTTGATGCAGGGTGTGAATATGTTATTATTGGTCATTCCGAAAGGCGTTCGTACTTTAAAGAAAATGACACACTGTTAATGGAAAAAGTAAAAATCGTCATGGGAAATAAGCTCATTCCTATATTCTGCTGCGGTGAATTATTGTCCGAAAGAGAAACCGGAAAACAATATGATATTGTTCGCAGTCAGCTCGGGAACACAATTTTTAACCTGAGCCGTGAAGAGTTGCAGGATGTTGTTATTGCTTATGAGCCTGTATGGGCTATTGGCACAGGCGTAAACGCCACTCCTGAACAAGCACAGGACATGCATGCCTTCATAAGAAAGCTGATTGCTGAAAAATATGACAGCACACTTGCTGATGAGATGACCCTCCTTTATGGTGGCAGTTGTAATGCAGCCAATGCGGCTGAACTTTTCTCACAACCCGATGTTGATGGAGGGCTTATAGGTGGCGCATCACTTATAGCCAAAGATTTTGTTGAAATTATACATGCCCTGTAAATGGCTCATATAGAATTAACCATTCGTGTAAATGAAACATCGGCCTTGCAGTCTGATGTCATTATTGCGCAGCTTACCGAGGCCGGCTTTGAAGGTTTTTGGGAAGAAGACGGTTGCATTAAAGCCTATATATCAGAAGCTCAATATAAGGAAACCCTACTGACTCATTGCCCTTTTTATGCAGGTAATGCAAATGATATTACCTGGGCTTTTGCAATTATAGAGGAAACTAACTGGAATGATATGTGGGAAAGCAATTTTGAGCCGGTATATACAAGTAGCTGTTGCATAAGGGCACCGTTTCATAAAAAACCGGATAACATTCTTTACGATATAGTTATTGAGCCAAAGATGTCCTTTGGTACAGGGCATCACGAAACAACCTCCATGATAGTGGAAGCCATGCTGACCTTAGATATTGAAAGCAAAAAAGTGCTTGATATGGGTTGTGGCACCGGCGTGCTCGCTATTCTGGCTGCCCTGCGTAAAGCAAATTCCATAGATGCAGTGGATAATGACAAGTGGGCTTATACCAATACCCTTGAAAATATTCATAGAAACAATGTGCCCCTGATAAATGTTCTTTTTGGTGAAATTGGGGTTGTAGAGGGCCGGACTTACGATGTGATACTTGCCAATATTACAAGGAATGTGCTTTCGGAATACATCCCTCTGTTCGCCCCTATGCAGAATGAAGGCGGTGTGTTGATGCTCAGTGGTTTCCTGACTGCCGATGTGCCTTTGCTTGAAAAAATTGCAAAAGATCACGCTTATGTGTTAAAAAACACCTACGCCAAAAATAATTGGGCTGCAATGGAGTTAATTAAGATATAGTTTTTACCCTTTATCCAAAATTTCACAGGGAATGAAAAAATTTTTAATCACTATTATCCTAAACATACTGGTAATCGGCTTATTCGGACAGCGTACATCGAAGTTTTCGACGAATTATGATGCTTTTTTTATGGAGCTCATTGCTTTTTTTGAAGGCGTCGAAAAAAAGGAAGAAAAAAAGGAGGGAAAAGAAATTATTGAAAAATTTACCCCTGTATGGCAGGCATTGAGTGCCAACAAAAAAGACGCCTTTATTGCCAACTGCAACAGAATGATTGACCGTAAGATGAGGCCGTTCCCACATTTTAAGACCTATATTTCGGCTATCATGAATTTTGAAAATACCCGACAGAACGAAAGCAATTTTAAAGTGTTTCACGAGGTTTTGGAAAAGCTTATCGATAAGTCGCGTGGGCGTCATTACATGGAGTTTCTGGAGTTTTGCGATAATCTCTTTCTTGACAACACCCTGTACAATTCGCCCACGACCAGGTGGACCACAGATAATAGCGCTTATGAGCTTAAGTACAACGATGTTCCTTATCTTGTAATTAATTCGCTTAACCTGACAGGTTACGCCAATAACGACAGCACAATAATTTACAATACCAAGGGTGTGTACTACCCCCTCGAAAACACCTGGAAGGGAGATGGCGGTCTTATTACCTGGGAGCGTGCAGGCCTCGAGCGACACATGGTATGGGCTGAAATAAAAAAATATGAAATAAACACACGCTTTTCAAAATATGAAATAGATTCGGTTACCTTTTATAATAAGGATTTCTTCGATGACCCTCTTGTAGGAGCCCTATCTGAAAGGGTTTTGGCCAATGTAACCCCTGAAAATGCATCCTATCCACAGTTTAAGTCGTACGACCTGCGACTAAGGATTGATAATATTTTCGAAGACATTAATTACGAGGGGGGATTTTCGATGCAGGGAGCCCGTCTGTATGGTTCTGGCGATAAGGATGTGGATGCTTACCTCACATTTAAAAGAGAATCCAGAGATTTTATTGTATCCGGTGCTAAAACATTTGTTATTTCAAAAAACAAGATTTCTGCTGCCAATGCTACCGTAACGATTTTCCTTGATACCGACTCTATATACCATCCGAGCATACAGCTTAAATACATAGATGAAACCAAGGAAGTATCTTTTCTTAGGGATAAATCGGGCCTCTCAAACAGTCCGTATTACAATTCTTTTCATAACCTCGACATGTATTTTGAAGCTTTCTATTGGAATATGAAGGAACCCAAGATAGACCTGCGGATGATTAAAGGTATGGGCTCCGAAAGCAACGCCCTGTTTGAATCGAGTAATTATTACTCCCAGTACAGATACGATAAAATACAAGCACTTGATGACATCAACCCGTTGGCTGTTATTCTTAACTATACACGTAAAGTGAATTCAAGGGAATTTACTCTGGAGGAAATGGCGTCGTACATGAGAATTTCTGTCGAGCAAACCAAAATTTTGCTTATCAACCTTGCCAATATGGGTTTTTTGATGTACGACCTCGATTACGATAAAGTCATTGTTAAAGACCGTTTGTTTCAGTACATTAATTCCAGAGCGGGAAAAATTGATTATGATGTTATTCAGTTCAATTCAAGCGTTAACAAGGGGGTAAATGGAAGCATCAACCTGCTCAACTTTGACCTCAATTTGCAGGGTGTCGAAAGCGTTTTTCTGAGCGACTCACAGAATGTGGTAATTTTCCCGACAGAACAAAAACTGACCATAAAAAAGGACCGCGATTTCACTTTCGACGGACGTGTGATTGCAGGCTTGTTTGAGTATTATGGCAAGCTGTATTCGTTTGATTATAAAATATTTAAGCTTAACATGCCTGTAGTGGATTCCCTTAGTTTTAAAGTGATGGACAAAACCAAAGAGCCTGACCAATATGGCCGTTATCCGCTTATAAAAATTAAATCAGTAATTGAAGATATCAGTGGCGAATTGTTAATCGACAATCCCAATAACAAATCCGGCGTACAGCCCTTTGATGAATATCCCATTTTTCACAGTAAGAAGGATGCTTTTGTTTATTACAATAAAAGCTACATACAGAAAGGTGTTTACACAAAAGATAAGTTTTATTTTCACCTGGAGCCCTTTACTATCGACAGCCTGAATACCTTTTCTACCGAAGGTCTTGAGTATAAGGGCTACCTTGCGTCGGCAGGCATCTTTCCCGATATTTACGAGCCATTAAAAGTGCAACCTGACTATTCGCTGGGGTTCATCCGCAAGACACCACCTGCGGGCTATCCGGTCTATGGGGGCAAAGGAACCTACCACGACCTGATTAACCTCAGTAATAAAGGTTTGATAGGCCATGGCACACTCGAATACCTTGCATCGGTGTCGAAATCGGATAAATTTGTCTTTTTTCCCGACTCAATGCGTGCTGTAGTGCAGGATTTCGATTTGAAGGAACAGATTGCAGCTGTAGAGTATCCTGCTGTAAGTGGTAAGGATGTGGACGAGAAATGGCTTCCTTACGAGGATAAGATGATTGTTGCCAAAATCAACAATCCGATTGATATGTATAATAAAAAATCAAAACTTAATGGTTCAATAACTTTGTCTCCTAGTGAACTTACCGGTGAAGGTACAATGGTTTTTAACGATGCAGAAATGGATTCTAAACTGTTTAAATTCAAACAGCACGTTTTTGATGCCGATACAGCCGATTTCAGACTTAAGACCTTTGACCTTTCAGACCTCGCTTTTTCAACAAAAAATTACAAATCGCATATTGATTTTATACAGCGAAAGGGCGAGTTTAAGTCGAACGGGGGTGGTTCAAAGGTGGAATTCCCTGTGAATCAGTATATCTGCTTTATGGATGAATTCGACTGGTATATGGATAAAGAAGAAATTGAACTGGCTGTGGATGTTAAGGACAAGCAAAAACAGCTTGAAGGCAAAAGCCTGAGTGAGATAGCCGATATAGATATATCCGGTTCCGAGTTTATTTCCGTGCATCCCGACCAGGACTCCCTGCGTTTTGTTTCGCCACGTGCCAAGTATAACCTGCGTAATAACATCATATTTGCCGAAGGCGTAAAAATAATAAAAGTGGCTGATGCGGCTATTTTCCCCGGCGACGGGCTGGTTACCATATACAAGAAAGCCCAAATGGAAACCCTCAAGAATGCCAAGGTACTGGCCAATCTTGTTACCCGTTTTCATACACTGTATAATGCCAATATTAACATTACATCACGAAAAAAATATCAGGGCAATGCCTACTACGACTATTTAGATGAAACCGAGGCCAAGCAGCTTATTTATTTTGATGTGCTCGATGTGGATACCACTGTTCAGACCTTTGCCAAAGGTGTTATTAAAAAAGAAAGCAATTTTACGCTGAGCCCTGACTTCGATTATTACGGTGATGTAACCCTTACCGCCAGCAAGGAATTCCTTACTTTCGACGGTTCGTCGCGCATTAAACACAATTGTGATTCATTGAACCTGTACTGGCTTAAGTTTAAGTCGGAAATTAACCCGCGTGAAATATATATTCCTATACCTGAAAATATAGCCGATGTGAATGGTACACCACTATTTGTCTCTCTTATGCAGTCGTCGGATACATTGTACTCGGCCTTCCTTAAGCCCAAGCTCAAAGCCACCGATTTTCCGGTGGTGTCGGCTAAAGGGTATCTGTTTTTCGATAAAACCCGCAGGCAGTATAAGGTCGCTTCGATGGATAAGCTGCGTCAGTTCAACATGCCCGGGAATTATGTGAGCCTCGACAGGGACAACTGCTATACCTATTCAGAAGGCAAGATAAATATTTCCTCTGGCCTTGGCAGGGTGGGCTTTGATATGTATGGCAATGTGGAGAATATTATAGCTGACGGGAGAACAGATATTGACGCTTTTATCCTGCTCGATTTCTATTTTTCAGACAATGCCCTTAAAATTTTTTCAAATAACCTTGAAAAATACAATGACCTGCAAGCGGTTGATATTTCGCGTGAAAGCTATGGAAAATCTCTTTCAGAAATCATAGGCATGGATGATGCCGATAAATTCATCAGCGACCTCAACCTGGTGGGCAAGGTCAGGGGGCGTTTTCCCGAAGAGCTGCAAAAGACCTTTGTCTTTAGTCAGGTGCACCTCAAGTGGAACTCCGAAACACGCTCTTACCAATCGGAAGGGAAAATTGGATTGGGCAATATGCAGCGCAGCATGATAAACAAATACGTGGATGGACATATAGAGCTTATCCAACGCAGGGGAGGGGATGTGCTGAATGTGTACCTCGAACTCGATGCCGGCGATTGGTACTTTTTTAGTTACCAGAACAGAGTGATGCAGGCCTGGTCGTCGCATAAGGAGTTTATGCAGACTATTACCGAAGTTAAACCCCAGAACAGGAAACTCAAGACTGATAAGGGTGAAGCCCCTTACAGCTATTATGTTTCATCTGAAAGGCGTGTAAAGGAATTTCTTAAAAAATTCGATCAGAAAGAAAAGGAAGATGAAAACTCTGATGATAAGGGAAATTCTGATAAAAATATAAAATCGAGCGAGAAAGAAGAAGATGAATGAAATTAATATAATCCAAGGTAAATGATTACAGGAACAACATACATCGACGGGTTTTTCTATCTGGTTCTTGCCTATTTGCTAGGATCAATACCAACTTCAGTATGGGTAGGCAAGTTATTCTATGGTATAGATGTGCGAAATAGTGGTAGCGGCAGTGCTGGTGCCACAAATACACTTAGGATACTCGGTTATAAGGCAGCCGTTCCCGTGCTTTTATTCGACGCATTTAAAGGTTGGCTTCCGGTTTATCTGGGAAGCATTTCAAACCTTTTTCAGGACAATATGACTATGGGCGCTTTTCTTGTTGTTGTTGGACTATGTGCAGTGGTTGGGCATATTTTCCCGCTATTCGCAGGCTTCAGAGGGGGTAAAGGGGTAGCTACGCTTTTGGGCATTGCCTTGTGCCTATTCTCACGCGAAGTTGTCGTTATTTTAGCACTATTTCTTCTCGTTTTTCTTATCACACGCTATGTTTCTTTGGCATCTATAACGGCGGCCATGTCATTTCCATTTGTTACCTACTTTATTTTTGACAACCGCTGCCTTCCTTATCTTATATTTGCGTTTATAGTGGCCCTGCTCGTGCCCCTGACCCATATCAAAAATATTAAAAGGTTGCTGAAAGGGGAGGAGAAGAAGCTTAAATTGAGGAATTAAAGAGGTAGTTTGCTTATCGTTTCTGAGAAGCAATTTTATGACTTAACGCGATCAATGCGGGCAGATTTATCATTAACAGCAAAAATAAAATATATAACAACAACTCCTGCAATAAATGCAGTTGAGAGCAATGCCACAGTAGCGCTGAACTTGTACCATAAAACTCCTGTGATGACGCTGGCTAGCATGGCGCACAGGCTCTGAAAGGCCGAAAAAGTGCCTATGGCGGTGGCTGTGTCCTTTTTATCGCATAAATTGCTTATCCATGCTTTTGCAATGCCTTCAGTGGCTGCTGCGTAAAGGCCATATATTAAAAACAACCCAAAAAAAACATACAGATTATTGGTAACAGAAAAACCTAAATACACCATGCCAAACATTATTATGCCTGCTATAAAGACTGAACGAAGACCAATTTTATCAGCAACAATACCCACAGGGAATGCAAAAAGGGCATATACCAGGTTGTAAAAAATATACACACTAATGACAGCAGTATCGCTAAGGCCGGCCTCTTTAATTTTGAGCAGTAAAAAGACATCGGAGCTGTTGAAAAGCGAAAAAATCAGTAAACCAATAACCACCTTTTTATACATTTTGGGGCTTTCTTTCCAGTAGGTGATAAACGAAAAGAATGAATATTTTACTTTTGACACAGGAACAGGGATTTTCTTCTCTTTTAACAGGGCAGAGGTTGCTACTGAAAGGATACCTGGTACGAGGGCAATAATAAAAAGGGTTTTGTAATCTTCTGGATAGAAATACAGGTAAACAAGCGCCAGTGCTGGTCCTATGGCTGCCCCCAGAGTATCCATAGAGCGGTGAAAACCG
>JAKIYU010000235.1 GCA_022708385.1 Bacteroidota bacterium
TAACTTATAAAAATTTGTTTTTTCCGTTCAAGCTGGTACAAAGTCTGATAAGTGCACGCCGCATTGTTAAACAGTTTAAGCCTGATGTGGTAGTGGGGGTTGGAGGTTATGCCAGTGGGCCGGTGTTGCGTATGGCGGTACGGTTGAAAATTCCAACTGTAATTCAGGAACAGAATTCCTATCCGGGAATTACAAACAAATTACTTGCAAACAAAGCGGATAAAATTTGTGTGGCTTACAGTGGCATGGAAAAATACTTTCCGAAAGATAAAATTTACCTAACCGGAAATCCTGTACGGGAAGATGTAGTAAACATAAACGGTAAGAAAGAAAATGCGTGTGCCTTTTTTAAATTGAATCCCGATATTAAAACAGTACTTGTAATAGGAGGCAGCCTGGGCGCCCGTTCAATTAATGAGAGCGTGGAAAAACATCTTGAATTCTTTGAAAAGAATAAGATACAGGTTATATGGCAAACAGGCAAGGCCTATTATTCCAAAGCTTTGGAATATATTAGCAAATATGGCAATCTGCGGGTTTTTGAGTTTATAACCCAGATGGATCTGGCGTATGCTGTTGCTGATGTGGTCGTGTCGAGGGCGGGAGCTATTGCCGTATCGGAAATATGTGCCATAAAAAAACCGGCTATACTGATTCCTTCACCCAATGTGGCTGAAGACCATCAGACTAAAAATGCGCAGGCGCTTGTCAATTACAATGCGGCATTGATGATTAAAGACAGCGAGGCCCAGGAAGTTTTGGGTGGGGCAGTACTTAACTTATTGCAGGACGGAAATTTAAGGGGGGAACTTATTAAAAATATTGCAGCACTCGATTTTAAAAATGCAGCCGACGTTATTGCAGACCTTGTTTTTAATACTATAAAAAAGTAAAGCATGCAGCAGACCGAAAAATTACATAAAATATTTTTTATCGGAATAGGCGGCATCGGGATGAGCGCATTGGCTAAATATTTTAAAATGAACGGTGTGGAAGTAAGCGGTTACGACAGGTCGCCTTCGATAGTTACCGAACAGCTTGCTGATATGGGAATTAAGGTGAGTTTTGAGGAAGATACCACGCTTATAACAGACACTACCGATATGGTTATATATACACCTGCCGTTCCTCTTTCGAGCTCGCTAATTATAGCATGTAAGCAGAAGGGCTTGCCTCTTAAAAAGAGGGCAGAGGTTCTTGGTATGCTGACCACAGATAAATACTGCGTTGCCGTTGCAGGAACACACGGCAAAACAACGACATCGTCTCTTATAACCCATATTTTGAAGCATGCCGGTTTAAATCCCATGGCCTTTTTGGGAGGTATTTCTAAAAATATGAATTCAAATTTCTTATATGGCGATAACAATATTGTGGTCGTTGAAGCGGATGAATATGATAAATCATTTTTACACCTTCATCCGGATATAGCAGTGGTAACGGCCATGGATGCAGACCATCTCGATATTTACGGAACGCACCAGAACATGATACAGACATACCATGAGTTTATGGCTCAGGTAAGACAGCAGGGTTGCCTTATAATAAATGAGAATATTAAAAAAATGACCGGGGCCGTTTCCTGTACACAATTGACATACAGCCTGAATGAAGGAGGCGCCTGTATGGCTGAAAATATTAATATTCAAAACGGTGCTTACCATTTCGATATAAGATGCCCCGGAGATTCTATTATTAAAGGCTTGAAATTAAATATCGGTGGGCGTCATAATATAGAAAATGCGACTGCCGCTGTAGCGGTATGCAGGCAAATGGGTGTAAATGAAGAAATTATAAGGGAAGCATTAAGCACTTTTGATGGCGTTTTACGGCGCTTTGATGTGCGTATTCAAAGCGACAAGCTGGTTTATATTGATGATTATGCACATCACCCGCAGGAACTGGAAACTTTTATCAGGTCGGTAAGGGAGTTTTACCCCGGTAAGACCATTACGGGCGTTTTTCAGCCGCACCTGTATTCGCGCACAAGAGATTTTGCCGATGCTTTTGCACAAAGCCTATCTCTGCTTGATGATGTCATTCTTCTTGACATTTATCCGGCGCGGGAACTGCCTATTGAAGGTGTAACATCTGCACTCTTGCTCCAGAAAATAAGTTTACAGAATAAAATGTTATGCCGTAAGGAAGCTTTGCCGGATGAATTGCTTAAAAGAGATTCGGATATTTATTTGACAATAGGAGCAGGAGATATTGATGCCCTCGTGGCTCCGGTAACTAGGTTATTGAATAATAAAATCAAATAATGGGTATATGAACAAAAAACTGAAAAGGATATTATTTATCGGAGGTTGGGTAGTCCTGGTCATTGTGGTTTCTTTTTTAATTTTTATGGCCCAGAAACGTCAGCGTAATTTGGTGTGTAAGGAATTGATTATCAATCTTGAAACAAAAAATGAAGTGGCGCTGGTACATAAAGATTCGCTGTATAAGTTAATTACAGATTCCATAGGAGAGGTAAAAGGAAAAATGCTCGGGGCTGTCAACCTGCACCGTATAGAAAAAGTATTGGGCTCAAACCCTTATCTGAAAGATATTGTTGTTTATAAAACGCTTAAAGGAGAGATTGTTATTAATGTAAGCCAGAGGGTGCCAGTAGTTCATGTTTTTACACGCAATAACGAGAATTTTTATATTGATAATGAAGGTGTGATGTTTCCCACAAGTGATTTGTTTACAGTTTATGTGCCTGTCGCCATGGGAGTCATTTACGAAGTTTATGAACAGGGTTTGAATCTCAGAAATCCCATTTCGATTAACAAATATCCCGTATTATACAAAGTTTATATTATGGCAGCTTATTTAAGCAGGGATGAATTTTTGGGGGCTTTTATGGATCAAATTTATATTAATGAGCGGGGAGATATTGAGTTGATACCCAAACTGGGAAAACACAATGTTCTTGTGGGGAATATTGACAATATGGAAGAAAAGTTTAAGAAACTAAAGGTTTTTTACGACAAAGTATTAAAAAAGATGGGCTGGGATGCCTATGAGACCATTAATTTAAAAAATAGCAATCAAATTGTTTGTACAACTAAAAACTTATAAATATGGAAAATTCAGAAATCTTTGTCGGGCTCGATTTGGGCACCACAAAAATTGCCGCTATAGTTGGCAGGCGCAACGAGTATGGAAAAATTGAAATTCTCGGCTACGGAAAGTCAGAGTCGATTGGGATTATGCGGGGTATTGTTGCCAATATCGATAAAACGGTCAGTTCAATAAAAGAGGCGGTAGAGGCAGCAGAAAAAATATCCGGAGTGGATATACGTCAGGTAAATGTAGGTATAGCCGGCAATCACATTAAAAGCATACAACATAGGGCAAACATCATGAGGAGTTCGCAGGAAGATGAAATAAAGGAAAAAGATGTGGAATCACTTATAGAAAGCATGTACAAGCTGGCCATGCAGCCTGGCGATGAAATAATTCATGTTATTCCGCAGGAGTACATTATTGATAAAGAAATGGGCATAAAGGACCCTATAGGTATCTGCGGGTCATGCCTGGAGGGCAATTTTCATATAATTACGGGACAGGTGTCTGCCATACGGAACATTCAAAAGTGTGTGACAAAGGCAGGGCTTGAAATAAAGGAGCTGATACTTGAATCGCTGGCATCGGCCGATGCCGTTTTAAGCGACGATGAAAAAGAAGCCGGTGTGGCCCTGGTGGATATAGGTGGAGGCACGACCGACATAGCCATATTTCATGACCATATTTTAAGGCATACGGCAGTCATTCCATTTGGTGGTAACGTGATTACAGAAGATATAAGAGAAGGATGTGCCATTATTAAAAATCAGGCAGAGGCCCTTAAGGTAAGGTTTGGCTCAGCACTTTCGAGCAAAAATAAACATGAGGAAATTGTGTCAATTCCGGGTTTGCGGGGCAGGGATCCCAAGGAAATATCATTGAAAAATCTGGCCAGTATTATCCAGGCGCGCATGGAAGAGATATTGACTTATGTTGAATATGAAATAAAGAATTCGGGCTATGCCAACAAACTTATCTGTGGTATAGTGTTAACCGGAGGAGGCGCCCAGCTGAAAGATATCAAGCAATTGACCGAATATATTACAGGGATGCAGACACGTATAGGCTATCCCAATGAACATCTTGCCAACAGCGAATTTGAAGAAATGACAAGTCCCATGCATGCCACAGGAGTAGGACTTGTGTTAAAGGGGATTCAGCATTATGAACTTAAAAAAAGCTGTGAAAAGACTAAAGAAAAACCTGTCAAAAAAACCAAGCTCGGATTATTTGACAAAATACTGAATTCGGGAAAACAATTTTTTGATGACGATTCAAATGTTTAGTCAGTTATAATTAACAATTAATATAAATTTTTGTTAGTAATTAAATTTTATAAAAGCCCTTTAAGCACGCATAATATTAATAATTTTAAACCCTGAAAAATTATGAGTAACAACCAAACCCCAACCCC
>JAKIYU010000236.1 GCA_022708385.1 Bacteroidota bacterium
TGAGGTAGGCAGTAGTGCAAGAAAAAACCAAATTAAGCCAAAAGTAACCGGTCTGAGCTCCTTTTTATGCGAAGTTCTAAAAGCAACTATAGTCAATAATATCCAAAAAGCAAAACCGGTTATAACGCGTTCGTCAAATATATTGTTTATGGCTTTCCAGTCGGAATCGGCAGAGAGGTTCACAGGTAAGAAGAATGCAATAAAATACCTCAGGTAAACCCATGGCTGGGTTATAAAATAGTCAAATGCTGAGATGCCGCCGGGGGTATATGTTTTTGTCTGCATTTTGATAACGAGAACACTTAGCAGACCACAAACGATAAAGGCAGGGAGTGATTTAAGCAGGGCAGATAGCAGTTTTTTGCCTTTTATTCTGCTAAATATATCACTAAGCGACATGTCGCATTCAAACAGTAGGATATAGAAAAAAAGAATGGGTGCAAACATGGCAGTTTGTTCTTTGGCAAACATGCCAACTGCAGCTGGCAGGAGGTAGATTTGCCAACGGCGTATTCCTGGCCAGGCTATGTAAATATAGAGAGAAAGCACAACCAAGAATGTGGAAAGTAAATCGCATCGTGATATAATATAATTTAGTGTTTCGGCATTAGCTGTATGCAATCCGTACCAGGCCACAGCAAAAAGCGCAATATAATCAGTCCAGATGTGTTTAATAGCCATTTTAAGCAAACTGCGAAAAAGAAAAAACATGAGACATAATTGCATTAAAAACCACAGAAACATACTGATGTGAAAATAATAGGAATTAAGTCCTCCTGCAATGTGATAATCAATAGCAAGTGTAGTAGTCACAACTGGGCGATAAGTTTGATTACTGGGTAGTGAGCTGAATGTGGATGCATCTTTAAAGAAAAGCGGAATATTGCTCAAGCTTTTTATGTAGATGTTATTTTCTATAGTATGGGCATCGTCGAAATGAAAAGGATTCCGAAAGTGCGATTTGTAAATGATTAAAACAACTGAAAGCAACAGTACAAAAAGGACAGTTATGATTATACTCTTTTTCTTCATTGCGAAAAATTATTTTGTACAAAAATACAAATTTGACATGTATTAAGCTATTTTTGGTTAAGCGAACTTAAAAATTGCTTTGCATATTTTTAAAACAGAGATTTTAAAAAGTAACTTTGTGTACTTATTCAGCATTAACAGAAATATTTTACATACTAATAGAAGACAATTATAAAAACGCTATGAATTGTTGCCCGATTTGCCATCGAAATAATGTGTGGTTAAAATTTAGATTAAACTATAATGTTTATCAGTGCTGGGAATGTGGATTTCAGTTTGCCCCCGATGCAGTTTTTAACAAATCGTTTGCATCTGAATTGGATGAAGTTACGCGACAGAAAGCCTTAAAGGGTTTAAGAGTTTTAAATTTTAATAAGATTGTGTCGGTTCTGAAGAGGCATTTAAAATCGAATGCTTCAGGAGTGGAAATTGGATGTGGGCATGGCTGGTTTCTCGAAATATGCAAAAGAAACAGCATTATTTGTAGCGGAATTGAGCCTGAAAAGCACTTCAATGTTTTGTATGATGCTATGGGTGTTACTGTTTATAATGGTTTTTTCCCTGAAGCAATACCCATTGACAAAAAATATGACTTTATAGTTTACAACGATGTTTTTGAACATCTTCCCGATATTGAATCTTTAATGAGGATTAATAATTCATTGCTCAATGAAAACGGGAAACTGGTTATTAATTTGCCTTTGAGATTTGGTTTAGTTTACAAGCTTTCAGTACTTGCTTACTATTTTGGTATAAAGTCGATATTAAACAGGATGTGGCAGTTCAACTTCCATAGTCCTCATTTGAGTTATTTTTCAAAGCGAAACTTGATTATGTTAGCCGAAATGGCTGATTTTGAGTTGCTTGAATTTTTCTCTTTAAAAACAATAAATATATCAGAAGTTAAAGACAGAGTTGCTGAAGATAAATCATTCAATTTTTTATTCAGATTTTTAACTGTCATTAGTGTTTATACTATTATGAAGGTATTTCCGGATACGTATTGTTTTATATTTCAAAAAAAAAATATCTACTGATGTATTCGGGTTTTGAAAATTAATTTTCTAAAAGCTATTATTGTATTTCAATAAGTTCAACCAAGTATCCTTCAGGGGTAAACAGGAATATGCAGGTGCTTCCATTAAAAGCTTCGGAACTGAAATATTTTAAAGCTTTATAACTAAACTTTTCAAGGGCTTCCACGGTTTGCTTGATGTTGGCCACCTTGTAAGCTACATGGTAATATCCTATTTTTTTCTTCAACAGGGTTGCTATAGGGGAATCGGGGCCTGCAGGCTCAACGAGTTCGAGATAAACGCCGTGTCCTGTATTAACAAAACAAACATTTACATTCTGAGAGCTGATGGTATAAACCCGGGAGATGTTATCTTTGCCGAAAACCTTGCTGTAATGGCTAAGTGATTCGTCGATACTTTCGACCAACAGGCCTGTGTGGTGGAATTTCAGGTCAATCATGGTGTGTGTTTTTAATGTTTTTTCAGCAGGGCGGCGTACATCATCGAAACTTTAAATTTTTCAGCAACCTCATCCGAAACATCTTCGGCGTATGCAGTTGTTTTTTCAATAATGTCAAATCCGGCCTCAGTAATGACTTGATGAATATCATTTGTGTTTCGGAACAGGTAAATATGGTCAATGGCAGGGGCATTTGTTGGGGTTGTTATCCAGAGGTAACCGTTTTCGGTAAGAAGCGATGACACTTTTATTAATAATGCTTTAGGATTTTCAACATGTTCGAGAACTTCACCCATTGATATAAAATCGAATTTATTTTTGGGGTTGTAATCAAATACATCTTGAATAAGGTAATTAACATTAGTATTGCCAAGCCATTCTTTGGTCATTTCTATGGAGCTTGGACTGATGTCAATAAGGGTGTAATCTTTGTCCGGGCCTAAAATTCTAATAGCTTCGGAAAGGTACAGGCCATGCCCGCCACCGATTTCGAGGTAATTATTTATGTTGCTGTGGTGTCTGGAAAGGTTTTCAATAAAGGCTTCGAGTATTTTGTAATGATGCGCCCATAGAAATTGCGAAAGCATCAGTCCGTGCATGTAATAGGTCATGACTTCGGGATTTGAATAGACCTTTTTCCTGACGTCTTCGAATGAATGTGAGCTGTACCGGCCTGTGCGGACAAACTGAACGGTTTCGTAATTGACGTCGGCCAGCATTTGAAGGTAGCAGTCGATGGCAAAATCTATGGTTTTGTCGTTTTTTTGCAGCATTAATTCATACTTCGACAGAAATGCATTAACCCGTTCGTAATATGAGGAGTCAAAAGATGCTATATTCTTTTTCAGCTTTTTACCATGCAGTGCGTTTGCTGCAGAAATTTTGTCAATAATGTAATTCAGAAGTAAAGACATATTATTTAGCAAGAAGTTACAAAGATAATGTTTTCACGCAAAGGGCGCAAAGGGCGCAAGGATGAAATGAAATATTATTCACGCAAAGACGCAAAGGGCGCAAAGAACAAATTGAAATACTGTTCACGCAAAGGACGCAAAGGGCGCAAGGAAATATTAATCACGCAAAGGACGTAAAGGGCGCAAGGATGAAATGAAATATTAATCACGCAAAGGGCGCAAAGGGCGCAATGAAATATTAATCACGCAAAGGGCGCAAAGGACGCAAAGAGATTAATGTGTGTATGTCCGTTTAATCTGCGTTATCTGCGTTCTATTAATTATTTCTCAAGCAAACAGCTTAGGTTGTTATTTTCGTCTGGATGCAATCAATCAAGTCTCCGATATTATCCCAGCTTTGAATTTCCTTTGATGTGAAACGTATTTTGAAATGGCGTTCGATGGCTACTACAAGGTGTATATGTGCCAGGGAGTCCCATTCTTCGACATCATGTGCAGTGGTTATTTCTGAAAGAACAATTTGGGGATTATCGAGAACTTCAATAAAAATTTCATTTACTTTCTTTAGAATTTCATTTTTTTCCATCTGTATTTTTTATTAAAATATGGGATTTTCTGTCGGTGAATTGTTGCAGGTCAAGTATCCATTGGTCGTCTTTTTTTGAGAAACCAAGGTCTTTGTAATGGTTACGTACCATATCGTTTTTGGCCGTGGGTATATATTCCCCGTGGAGGAAGCGGAACCCTTTTTCGATGGCATATCTGGCTATAGTGTTCAGTGTGAAGCTTTCCATAGTGCGTTTGAGCACCCTGCAGCTCATAAACCAGGTGTCGATAAAGAGGGTGTCGGAACTTTCTTCCCGAAGGATAACAACAGCGATGAGGCCGTTATCGCCGAATTTGTCTTCGAGGGTAAAGGCAAAAGTGTGATATGCGGGGGATTCTGCTATTTTTTTTATGTCAGCTTCGGTGTATCTTATTGTGCGGAGGTTAAACTGGTTTGAGCGCTGCGACAGTTGCGCCACACGGGGTATGTTAAAGGCATTGAA
>JAKIYU010000237.1 GCA_022708385.1 Bacteroidota bacterium
TATTATTCTTCAGGTAACTACTATGACAGCTTATATACCCAACAAGGCTGCGACAGCGTGTATGTGCTGCATTTGATTGTACATCCACTTCCCATTGTTGAGATTACAGGGCTATTATCTGAATATTGCTTCATCAACCAGATTATTACAATGCAAGGCACGCCTGTAGGTGGCAGCTTCAGTGGATCCGGAGTTACAGGAAGTAGTTTTAATCCGGGGCAAGCTGGTTCAGGCACCTGGCCAATTGTGTATTGCTATGCAGATACAAATTCGTGTGTTGCTTGCGATACCTTTTTTGTAACGGTATTTGATGCTCTAACGGGTGGGAATATTGCTTCAAGTCAGACAATTTGCTATAACACAAGTCCCGATGCATTTACTAATGTACAATTACCCACAGGAGGTACCGGACAATACACATATCAATGGCAACAACAAGTAGGATGTGTTGGTGTCTGGACTGATATTATAGGAGCCACAGAATCAACTTTTGATTATACTGGAAACATAATTCAAACAACTTGCTTTAGACGCAAAGTAGTTTCTGGCACATGTGGAACTTCCTATTCAAATGTAGTTTCAGTAAGTTTGTTTCCCGTTTATACAATGATACAGAATGAGCAGATTTGTCAAGGAGGTGTTTTTAATTGGCGTGGTCACAATTATGTGACTTCGGGTATTTACTACGACAGTCTTACAACTGTTTACAATTGCGACAGCGTATTTATGCTACACCTTACTGTTAACCCCGTTTATGAATTCACACACACCGCAAGTATTTGCTTTGGCGACGTATATAACTGGCGTGGCAATGCCTTTAGCATGGCAGGTATTTATTACGACAGTCTGCAAACTGTAAACGGCTGCGACAGTGTTTATTCTTTAAATTTAAGCGTATTCCCAAGTTATTATTATCTTGAAACGGATACTTTTTGCGAAGGCAATACCTATTTCTGGCGGGGCAACTATTATACTTCTGCAGGCACTTACTTTGATTATCATAATACACAGCACAATTGCGACAGTGTTTACAGCTTGGAGTTATTTATGCGTAACCGCCCCACTGTAAGCATTAATAGTATTGATTCGCTGTATTGTGTATATCATGCCCCCGTATCTCTAACTGCCATACCGCAGGGAGGTGTATTTGTGGGACAGGGGGTGAGTGGTTCTGTTTTTTCACCTGCTGCTGCGGGCATAGGCAATTGGGCTGTTGTTTACACCTTTACCGATTCCCTTGGGTGCTTTAATGCAGATACAGTGTTTGTAACAGTGGATGCTTGTACGAATATTGCAGACAATAATTCAAAAGTCTTTAAACTTTATCCCAACCCCAACAGTGGCAGATTTTACATGGAGCTTGCTATTCATGCTGATTTAGTGCTGTTTAACACACAGGGCGCACAGGTGTATTCTGCTTCATTGAACCCCGGTATTCATAACATTAAGCTGAATCTTGAAAGCGGACTGTATTATATACAGCTTCGCACAGATAGAGGTTTTGAAGTTTTTCGTTTCGTTGTTTGTGATTAAATGTAAGTTGAACTCTGGTTTAAGGCGGGCTGCAATTATTATAGACATTCAAAATTTTAAATTGGAAGCAAAATTTAACCAGCATACTGGTGTGGTAAATCATTTGAAAGGTTTATAAATTATTAAAAATATTTGTTATTTTTTCCTGAGAATAAAAAAAGTATTATATTTGCAGCCTCAAATTAAGGGCGTTTAGCTCAGTCGGTTCAGAGCACCTGCCTTACAAGCAGGGGGTCACTAGTTCGAATCTAGTAACGCCCACAATAAAGGAATCTTTTGGTTCCTTTTTTCTTATCGGGACGTTAGCTCAGTTGGTTCAGAGCGCATGCTTCACACGTATGAGGTCACTGGTTCGAACCCAGTACGTCCCACATATCGAATTCAGAGTTTATATATTATACAGTGCTCAATTGGACCGGTATTATATTGGGTCTACATCTGTTGAAATTACTGAACGTCTTCGCAGGCACAATTCAATCCACAAAGGTTTTACAGGAAGCTCTCCGGACTGGGTGATAGTATATTGGGAGGTTTATAAAACAAAGACCGAGGCGCTCATCCGTGAAAAACATATTAAAAAATGGAAAAGCCGAGTAATGATTGAAAATCTTATTAACAAGGATAAGCCGGTTCAGAGCATCCCGACTTTACGTCGGGAGGGTCACTAGTTCGAATCTAGTAACGCCCACAATAAAGGAATCTTTTGGTTCCTTTTTTCTTATCGGGACGTTAGCTCAGTTGGTTCAGAGCGCATGCTTCACACGTATGAGGTCACTGGTTCGAACCCAGTACGTCCCACATATCGAATTCTGAATTTATATACTATACAGTAGCATCTTAATCGATACGATATCTATTCTGATAATATTTATTATACCCCGCACTTTTTAATAAAATCATTCAACAATTGGAGCCAGGTTACTCACAGGAGTGTAATATAGATGCTTCGCTACTCTCAACATGACAAAAAATATTTTTTGGTGACTGTCAAAGTTGCCTGCACCTGACTGCCTTCCACCTGCCTGAGCAACAGCAGGCATGCCTGTGCTTGTGGAGAGAGAATATGTGCCAGACGGGCCGGCGACTCCGAAGGAGTCGAACATGAATAACAGCCACACGAAATATCATTATGACCCTGAAGGGGTCAAATAATCCTTGCTTTTTAACTGTACTCAAGTTTTTCGGCAGACAGGTAAAGATGCAATATTTTTTTACAGTCCCCATCTATCTGATTTTCAAAAAAATTGATTTACATTTTGGCTATAAGTGGTTTAAAAAATATAGATATAGCCAAATTGAATTTTAAGAAAGCAAATCATTTTAAAACACATTTTAACACCAGAAACACAACAAATCCCATAAGGCTTAAGGCTGTGATAAAGAAGCCCAGTACAATAAGCGGTTTGCTGAAATAAAACTTCACTATATGCCGGCCGGCTGGTACATACAGGGATATAAGAGATTTATTGGCTTTTAGTATTTCCTGCCCAACACCATCCATTGAGGCCTGCCAGCCGGGGTAGTAATTCTGCTGAAACACCAATACCTGTGGAGATTCAGATTGGGTCTCAATCACGACTTCTGTGGGTTTGAAAGCCTGTATAGTTACCATGCCCCGAAGGGAGTCATTAAACGGTTTGTCGCTTACACTAATTTTGTTCGACGATTCAAGCCAAACTTCCTTATCGGGACACGGATTAGTGCCCTCTGTTATGCCAATACTGCCACTCATAAACAAGGGCGGGTGCTTCAGGGTGCTGTCGAGCAAAGCCGGATAACTACCACTGAGTTCATTAAAATTCTTAAGCACCAGCGAGGTAAACCCTTCGGCAGAAATCTGTTTGTGAAAATTCGTCATATTCCTCCAAAACGGCCCATAAGAAAGTCTGGCATTGGTGTTTTGATTAACGGCATAGGTATCGGGTTTGGGAAAACCGCTTGTAAAATGTTGTTTGTGGTGTTGATAAACATCATTTTGTTTTATAGTAGGGTAATATACTGTATAAGGGGCATTGAGCTGCACCGCAAGCGTCATTTCCAAAACCACAATCAGCGCTGTGCAAACCAATAACACACTTTTTTTTCTTACCCCTATCAGCAAAGCAGCAAAAATAACCGAAACCAGAATCTGAATGCCCGCTTGAAATGCCACATGCTGAATCATTTTCGACTCTGTAGATTCTTTAAAAACATCGTTTAGCACAAATTTATTCATCTCAAGATAACCCTGAAAACGACTGAAAATGACGACCAAAACAAAGCCTAAAAGAAAAATAAGTGTAAGCACCAAAAGTTGTTTTTTTCGCGTTAAGAAATCGTTTAAATAATGTTCCAGTCCAAATCCTGCACAAATAACGAATCCGAACACAGCATACAACCTGAAAACCGCCGGGAACCTCATCATATTCATAAACGGCACATAGTCATACATCAGTTTTCTCAGGGGTAAATAATCACCGAATGCGATAAGTAAACTCAGGAGAGAAACAGACAGCACCATAAAAAACGTCCTGCTGCGGACGAAAATGAAACTGTAAATGAGAAAAATCAGGGTTATCAGGCCCATATAAGCATTGGTCATGGAAATGTCAGTGGCAAAATATGCCGTGTTTTTTATCGCTGCATAAGGAAGCACAAAAGACAAACTGCTTTGGGGCGAAAAGGGGTTGAGCAGGGCAGCTCCCAGCGAAACGCCTTCGGTGCGTGTCAGTTCAGGGGCAATATCCAGGAACGACAGCCATACCACACAACTCATCAACAGTACCGACACAAGCAGAGAAGCATGACTCGTTATATACGTTTTAATCCCGACTCCTTTTTTCTTAAAAATCAAGTACAGCAGGCCCGCCAGAAAACCACCAGCCAATAGGTAAACAGTCATCACGGTATAGGTTGCGTAACCCCCGGCCGCTAAAAGGAAAAAG
>JAKIYU010000238.1 GCA_022708385.1 Bacteroidota bacterium
TACTTTTTTTGTTGTTATTTACGATATTGGTTTTGAACAAACAGAGCTTGTAGCACAAATGCTCGATAATTTTGTTAAACTGGCTCTGGATTGGTTTGCAATAGTTTATTTTTTAAAATTTGTACTTACTGTAAGAAAAAAACTTACACGGTTTGCACGATTACAAGGCATTGTTACACTCATACTTATGCTTATAGTTATTCTTGCAAAGTACAATGTGTATCTTGTATTTGGGCAAAATGCCGTTTTGAAGCTGGTAGGCGCATTTGTGATGAATAAAACCGTAGTGTATGTTTTGCTTAGCTATGTGTTTTTAATTGAGTTTTCAAAAAATATTATGGTATTATACAGCTTGAAAACCAATCCATATAAGGTTTTTATTTATAGTTATCTGTTGTTTATACTGTGTGGAACAGGCTTGCTTATGATGCCTAATGCCACATATAAAGGGATTTCTGTTATTGATGCTGTTTTTACCTCTACCAGTGCTGTGTGCGTAACCGGACTTATTACTGTGGATACCGCTACCTGTTTTACTGAAACCGGAAAAATAATTATCCTTTTGCTTCTGCAGATAGGTGGTATTGGGGTAATGACTTTTACAAGTTTTTTTGTACTGTTTTCCGAAAATAAATTTTCGCTTCAGAACCAGTTTTTTTTACGCAGTGTTGTCAATGAGAATCAAACAGGACAGGTTATTAAAACCCTGGTTAAAATTATTCTCTTCACAATGATTACCGAAGTTGTTGGGGCCGTTCTGATATACTTGAACATTTACTATAATCCTTTTTTTACAACTACTTATGATAGAGTATTTTATGCTGTTTTTCATGCGATATCTGCATTTTGCAACGCAGGGTTTTCGACACAGACCGATGGCTTATATCATATCAGCACACGTTTCAGTTACAATGTGCACTTAGTAATTTCTTTTCTTATTATTATCGGCGGACTTGGCTTCCCTATTGTATTTAACTATTACAAATATCTCAAATTTAAAATCAGAAATTTCCTGAGGCATATTACTTTAAAGGAAAGTATTCATCATTTCCCCAGAGTTATTAATGTCAATACTAAAGTGGTAGTTAACACCACGATAATTTTAATAGTTTTTGGTTTTGTTACTTTTTTTATTGCAGAGTATAACCATTCACTCAGAGGCTTAAGCATTTATGGAAAAATTGTAACAGCTTTTTTTGGTTCTGTAACACCTCGTACAGCCGGTTTTAATACAGTTGATATGAGCGCTATATCTTTGCCCTTTATTTTGATTTGTATGCTACTGATGTGGATTGGTGCATCGCCTAGTTCAACCGGAGGTGGTATTAAAACTTCTGCATTTGCACTGGCTGTCCTTAATGTTGTTAGCCTTGGCAAAGGAAGGACCGCATTGAGCTCTTCCGGCGCCGCATTTCCGACGAGTCGGTGCGAAACGCTTTTGCTGTTATTATTTTATCCCTTTTTGTTATCGGATTAAGCGTTTTTCTTATTACCCTCGTTGAAATTAATAAACCCCTGATTTCAATTATTTTTGAATGCATCTCTGCTTTTGGTACTGTTGGATTAAGCCTCGGTATTACAGCAGACCTTACCACTTTCAGCAAAGGGGTTCTTATTGTTGTTATGTTTATTGGCAGAATTGGTACTCTTACTTTTATTGTAGCATTTCTGCGAAAAGTCAGTACACTGAGTTATCAATATCCATCCGAAAATATTATAATTTAAAAAACTAAACAGATGAAATTTGTTATTATTGGCTTGGGAAATTTTGGCTCCTCAATAGCGAAAGATCTTACCGACATGGGACATGAAGTTATTGCCGTTGATATGGATTCCCGCAAAGTGGAACAGTTTAAAGATGATATAACTTTTACTATGTGCATGAATTGCAACGACGAACACGCTTATGCTTCTTTACCATTGAGCGATACCGATGTGGCTATTGTATGCATTGGGGAAGATTTTGGCGCTTCAATTATGGCCACAGCTATTCTTAAGAAAAAGAATGTTAAGCGATTAATTTGTAGGGCTACTTCTATTATGCACGAATCGGTACTTAAATCCATCGGGGTGGATGATGTGGTCTTTCCCGAACAGGAAACCGCTATCCGACTGGCGCGGCGACTTCAGCTTAAAGGGGTGGTTGATTCTTATGTTGCTGACGATGCACATTTTATTATCAAAACTTATTTGCCTGAGATATACGACGGACTTACTTTAGAAGAAATCAACTTCCCTTCCTATAATCTCACTTTTTTAGCCGTGCTTGAAGTCAAACTTATCAAAAATATTTTTGATGAAAAAATAAGTAAATATTTTGTAAACAAAGATAAAAAAGACCTGAAAAGCAAACTAACGAAAGAAGACATTGTAATGGTTTATGGCGAAAAGAAAGATATTTACAATTTCTTCAGACTTTGATTATTTTTTTCAGAGAATATGACCAATCGCTTTCTATCGTCTATCATGTCCTGAAGTTTCGGCCATGAGCTATTGATATCCTTGCTGAACAGATAACCCGACAGGCCGCTCTGCGTAAGTGCCGCTTCTATTGAAACAGCAGAGGTGTAACTCTCGAAAATAATGCTTAAAACTTCATGGGTGTTGCTATCGAGGAATGTTTTAATCTCTTAGAGGATTTGACTTAAGGGCATCGAACCCAAAATACTGTATCCATGATATACAGTAAGCACCCCGTTTACATCATATACATCGAGCATCAGCCCGCGCACCCCATCATGAAGCTGCTTTGTAATGCCCCAGGTTTGGTTGGGAAGGTTGAAACCGTGTTCCTGACAGTTGAATGCATTGTGGGTGGTCAGAAAGGCTACTTCATTGAATCTTTTGTTGCAAAGTTCAATTGAACCATTGCACTGGGCTGTAACCTTCAGCGAGTAACAAATGCAAATTGTAGTAAGAAAACAGAAAACTTTGTTTTTCACGCAGGAATTTCTCGAAAAATTTTAACCGCAATGAAAGAAATTATTCACTATTTTTATCAGTTCTTCATCGTTTTTTATGTCTGCTCTAAGGGTTTTATCGTTGTAGGACAATAGGTTGTTTTTTACGCCTTCTATTATGCCTTCAGTAAAAACACCATGTTTCAGATAGATATCTTTATGCTGCGACAGGACTTGTGCCGATTCCCAACATGAAGAGGGGAGGTGCGCCAGGTTTTTGATTTTTTCCTTGTGTTCATCGTGGAAAATATTGACATCTACATAGGTTTGTGCTGCAAACTCAAGAGCGTTTTCCATTTCAAAACCATGACGCGCTGCTACTGCCAGGCCGGCCAGTATGAGAAAAATATCGGCAGAACCGTCGGGACTGCGCATTTCAACGGTCTGTTTTTCGTTGGTCGATTTCATTTCGTCAGGTTCCAGCGGGTTAAGCGTTCTGACCATATTTTTTGAACCCGCCCAGCCAAGAGGCACACGCACAAGTACCGACCTGTTGCGGTCGCCCCAGCATACATTGGTGGGAGCTTCCTGGTGTGGCACCAGCCTGAAGTAGGAGGTGGGGTTCGTGTTGCCAAAGGCAGTGAGAGAGGGCGCAAGTGTAAGATAACCTGCAATGGCTTTACGGGCCACATCGCTTAAAATCCCCTTGTCATCAACCATCATATTCAAACCATCCTTAACAATTCGGGTATGTATATGTAAGCCGCTGCCGGCCTTACCTATAGAAATTTTAGGCGCAAAGGTTACGGTAACGCCGTATTTAAGCCCCAGCATACGCAGTATCCATTTGCCCAATATCATCTGGTGGGCTGCCTCTGTAAGATTGGTGGGCAGAAACTCAATTTCATTCTGGATATAATCATGTGTTTCAGTAGAGAAATTACCAACCTCTGAATGGGCGTATTTAATATTTTCGAAGCACTGCGATAACAGGTTCAAAGCCTCCATGCGCATATATTCCCATTTGGCAAAGGGTAGGGATTCGTGATAACCGCGTTGGTTGGTACCCGGGTATAATTCATTTTTGGGTGCAATAACGTAGTATTCAAGCTCGCCCATGGCCTGAAACGTCATGCCTGTGACATCTGTAAAGGACTTTGCTGCTTTATCCATAATATATTCTGGTGCACTTTCAAGGGGCATGCCATCTTTGTTGAAGTACTGGCACAGAATATCGAGAGTCGGTACTTCAGCAAAGGGATTTAAAAAGGCTGTGCTGAACTTAGGTATCACATACAAATCACTCGAGGAAGCTTCAATATACTTGAACAGGCTCGAACCATCAACCCGTTCACCGCACGAAAGAAAGGTGTCGATGTATTTCTTGGAAGTAATGGGCAGGCTAAGTGTCTTTAGGCGGTGGTCGCCGCCAACATACCTGAAATTTATTAAACGTATTCCCTGAGATTCGCAATAACGGATAATGTCACTTTTTGTAAAAGCTTCCTTTGGCTTATTCAGATATTTGATAAGCGGATTCGGAATCATATTGTCAA
>JAKIYU010000239.1 GCA_022708385.1 Bacteroidota bacterium
AAGTTAAATAACAGACCAAGAAAAAAACTGGGATTTTTATCGCCTATTGAATTTTTATTACTAAATTTGTTAAATCAAAAAGTTGCATTTATAACTTGAATTCAGCAAATGAAAAGTTGATAATTACAAACTTTTCTACTTTTTTTCAGGCACATTCTGAGGCCATTCCTTGTCGAGAAAACTGTTTTTAATGGAATCCATTTCAAGGAGCAGCTCATTCATATGTTCCATATTCTGCTGAAACTTTCGTGTAATTTTTTTTAGAATGGTGTTTTTAAGTATTTTTGTTTTTCATTCATTTTTGTTTTAAGCGCTTGTAATATCCCGCTAAGCTTTGGACAACAATAAAATTTTGAATTATGAAATTTCCTAACAGTATCACCTCGAAACTTCCTAAAATCGGCACTTCCATTTTTGCGGTCATGTCGCAGATGGCCGATGAGCATAATGCCATTAACCTCTCGCAGGGCTTCCCCGACTTTCCCATATCAGAAAAGTTAATAGGGCTTGTAAATGATTATATGAAAAAAGGTTTCAACCAGTATGCCCCCATGCCCGGTGTACCCGCGCTGCGCCAGGCTATAGCCGAAAAAATATACGACACCTACAACGTCCGATACAATCCCGATAATGAAATTACTATCACTGCGGGCGCCACACAAGGTTTATTTACGGCTATCTCGGCATTAATAAAGGATGAAGATGAAGTGATTGTATTTGAACCGGCCTACGACAGCTATGTGCCGGCCATCAAACTCAACGGCGGTATTCCTATTACTATCCGCATGAAAGAACCCGATTATAAAATTGACTGGAACGAAGTCAAAAAAACAATTACCCACCGCACCAAACTTATCATTATTAACACCCCGCACAATCCCACAGGGGCAGTGTTGGATGAAAGCGACATGAAGAACCTCGAGAAAATCACCAATAACACCGATATTATTATTTTAAGCGACGAGGTTTATGAGCATATCATTTTCGACAACCTGCGCCACGAGAGCGTTTGCTATTACCCCAAATTACGCGAACGCAGCCTGGTTATGTTTTCATTCGGCAAAACTTTTCATGCCACCGGGTGGAAAATGGGTTATTGCCTGGCCCCCGAAAACCTTACAAAAGAGTTTCGCAAAGCCCATCAGTTTGTGGTGTTTACCTGCAACACACCCGTGCAACATGCCATAGCCGAGTTTTTAAAAGACAAGGAAAATTATATCTACATCGGGGCTTTTTATCAGGAAAAAAGAGACTATTTTCTTAAATTGCTCAAAGGCTCCGGGTTTACACCCGTTCCTGCTCATGGCACCTATTTTCAATTGCTCAACTACAGCAAAATAAGCGATGCCAAAGAAATGGAATTTGCCACTAAGCTGACCAAAGAACACGGCGTAGCAGCTATTCCCGTATCGGTGTTTTATAATAAAGAAGTCAATAACAAAGTCTTGCGGTTCTGCTTTGCTAAAAGTAACGAAACGCTCGAAAAAGCTGCCGAAAAACTATGCAAAATCTGAATGTAACCATTATTCAATCCGACCTGGTTTGGGCAAATCCCGAAAAAAACAGGGCCTATTTCACCCATGTTATGGGCGCTTTAAATGAGCCTGCCGACCTTATTGTACTGCCCGAAATGTTCTCAACCGCTTTTAACATGGCACCCGATACCTGTTTCGAAACTATGGACGGGCAAACGGTTCACTGGATGAAAGACACAGCAAAAAGCAAAAATGCTGTAATTGCCGGCAGCCTCCTGATTAAAGAGGGACAAAACTTTTTTAACCGCTTCCTGTGGGTGCGCCCCGATGGTTCCCTGTCTTATTACGATAAAAGACACCTGTTCCGCATGGCCGGAGAAAACAATGTTTTTACAGGGGGCACGGCCAAAACTATTGTTGAACTTAATGGTTTCAGGTTTTTATTGCTGATATGCTACGACCTGAGGTTTCCTGTGTGGAGTAAAAACCTTTGCCAGGAGGGCGCTTATGCTTATGATGCCATTATTTATGTGGCCAACTGGCCCGCCAGCCGGCGCGAGCACTGGCGTACTTTACTGGCTGCCCGTGCTATTGAAAACCAGGCCTACGTTATAGGTGTAAACAGGATTGGAAAAGACTTTAATGGTACAGCACATACCGGCGACTCTATAATTCTTTCACCCAAAGGAGAAACCCTGTGTGCCATACCGCCTGACACCGCACAAACAGAATCAGTTGAATTAAACATGCTGACACTTACGGCTTACAGAAAGGCTTTTCCTGCAGGCGCCGACTGGGATAATTTCATTATATGTTAATCTTGTTTACAAAACCGGCTTAAAGCAATGATACTATAAAACCAACTGCTCCGATGACTAAACATTTTTTTGTGCTGTCTGTATTTTTTCTGATATTTCAGCAGGTCCGTATTGTAGCCCAGACAGGCACGGAGGACAACGGGAGCAGTTGTTCAAACCCTTTCCTGATTAAAGATTCTGTGCTAAATATAGCGTTAAAACCGAACGATACCGGTAAAATATGGCTGCGTTTTACCAGCAGTAAAACCCGCTTGCTTATTGATGTCACTGATGGAAACGGCCAACCCTGTAATTATCTTATCTTCAGATACAACGGCCAGGATTTTTGCAAACAGGTTAATGAAAAATTGCTGACACCTGAACGAAACAGGGTATGCGACAAGTCAGTTGCCTACGATGCCGCTACATCCCTGTCGCTCGAAAACATAAACAGGGGCTTGTGCAAATGCGCCTACTGCTGCCACATGCTGACCTATTTCCATACCATACCCGGAGAAACCTATTACATAGTGGTGTATAATCCGGGACCATCTGTAACAGTTAATTTGGGCGCACAGCCTGCACAATACAAATTACCGGAGCCTTCCAAAGAGCAAGCGCAGAAAGCCGATAAGAAACTACCACAGACCTTTTCGGGCAATACCAAAATCGAAAACCTGCAGGTAGGTCAAAGTCTGACGTTGGAAAATATTTATTTTGAAGGAGGCACCGCCAACTTTCTGCCCATTTCTTACGATGCCCTTGAAGGGTTATTGGATTTTCTTCAAAAAAATCCTTCGGTAAAAATAGAAATACAGGGACATGTTAATGGCCCCAATGAGCCACCGGATATAAACTATTCCAATAACCTTGGTTACCGTAGAGCCAGGGCTGTTTACGACTATCTGGTCAACAGAAAAACCGACAAGGAACGGCTTAGCTGCAAAGGTTTTGGCAACACACAGATGGTTTATCCCAATGCTGTTGTTGAATCTGAAATGGCAAAAAACAGAAGGGTTGAAATTGTAATTGTTTCAAAATAGTAAAATGAAGAAAAACACCTATAACGAACGTAAATTTGTTGTGCAGCTTATATTTATTTCCATAGGCTTTCTCTTTGTTTTGCGCTTGTTTTATATTCAGATTATCGAAGACAAATACAAGGCCTCTGCCGAGAGTAATGCCTTTCGCTACGTAACCGATTACCCGTTGCGTGGCCTTATATACGACCGCAAAGGGGAACTGCTGGTATTCAATGAAGCCTCATACGACCTTATGGTTACGCCCCGCCAGGTTAAAGAGATGGACACCCTCGAATTTTGCTCTCTTATTGGCATTGACAAGGAAGCATTTGAAAAGAAAATGAAGAATGCAAAAATCTATTCTACCTATAAGGCCTCTATTTTTGAAAAACAACTCTCAAAGGAGACCTATGCTGCATTACAAGAAAAACTGCACAAATACCCCGGGTTTTATGTACAGCCCCGTACTTTGCGCAAATACCCCAAACCCATTGCTGCTCACGTTCTTGGCTATATTGGTGAAGTAACACAGCAAATGATTGAAAAAGATCCGTATTATAAATCGGGCGACTATATCGGTATAAGCGGCATAGAAAAATCATACGAAGAATACCTGCGTGGCCGAAAAGGTATTAAAATAAAAATGGTTGATGTCTTTAACAGGGAAAAAGGTAGCTACGAAAATGGCAAGTTCGATTCTGCTTCAGTCCCGGGAAAAAATCTTTACACAGCACTCGACGCCATGCTGCAGGAATATGGCGAAAAACTTATGACAGGCAAAAGAGGCAGCATCGTAGCCATTGAACCTGCCACAGGTGAAATACTTACGCTCGTTTCGACGCCAACCTACGACCCTAACCTCCTGGTAGGCAGAATCAGAAGCGCCAACTACAGCAAACTGCTTGATGACAAAAAAAACAAACCGCTCTTTAACAGAGCCCTCGTAGCACAGTATTCGCCCGGTTCCACTTTTAAGCTCCTCAATGCCCTCATAGGCTTACAGGAAGGCGTACTGAAAAGCACTACACGCTACCCCTGTGCAGCAGGCTACCATATCGGCGCACTTACTGTACGGTGTCATCCACATCCTTCTCCCCTTGAAGTGGAACAGGCCATACAGTATTCGTGCAATGCCTTTTTCTGTG
>JAKIYU010000240.1 GCA_022708385.1 Bacteroidota bacterium
CCACTTTCATGCCTGCCATGACGGCGCTGGCGGGGTTGGTGCCATGTGCTGATGCTGGAATAAGTGCTATATTGCGGTGTTGTTGGCCTTGAGTTTTAAGATATTCCCTGATAACCATAAGACCTGCATATTCACCTGCAGCACCCGAATTGGGCTGAAACGACATGGCTGCAAAACCGGTAATGTCACAGAGATATTTGTTAAGTTCTTCAATAATATAAAGATAACCGCCTACTTGATCTATAGGTACAAATGGGTGGATATTCCCAAACTCGGGCCAGCTCAGGGCAAACATTTCAGTAGCGGCATTCAGTTTCATAGTACACGAGCCAAGAGGTATCATAGAACGATTAAGGGCAAGGTCTTTTATCTCAAGTTCTTTCAGGTAGCGCATCATGGCTGTTTCGGAGTGGTAAGTGTTGAATACCTCATGTTGCAGATAAGGGGTGTTTCTTTCGAAACCTGCCGGAAAACGATGTGCTTTTTTGCTGAAGTCTGCCGGTTGATAAGGTATTTGCAGTACTGCAGAAAAAATTTCAATAATTTTATTGATGTCAGCTTGTGATGTGGTTTCATCTACGCTTATACCGATATGATTGCCATCTATGTACCTGAAATTTATGCCGGCATCAAGGGCTTTGTGACGTAATTGGATGATGTCGGCCTGAGGGGGCAGCTCAATATGTAAGGTGTCGAAGAAATGGTCATTTAATTGTTTGCAACCGTATTTTAACAGCGCATCCGAAAGGGAGACTGCCATTTGGGTAATATCCTCTGCAATTTTTTTAATGCCTTCAGGACCATGATACACGGCATACATGCCCGACATGATGGCCAGCAAAGCCTGAGCCGTACAGATATTGGATGTGGCTTTATCGCGTTTTATATGTTGCTCTCTTGTCTGTAAGGCCATTCTCAGTGCCCTGTTGCCGTTTTTATCAACAGAAATACCGATGATTCTTCCGGGAATATTTCTTTTAAATTCTTCGGTGCAGGCAAAGAATCCTGCGTGGGGGCCGCCAAATCCCATAGGCAATCCGAAACGCTGCGTGCTGCCCACAACAGCATCGGCACCAAATAAACCTGGTTCTTTCAGCAGGGCAAGTGCCATAAGGTCGGCAGCAACGGCTACTTTAATATTGGCAGTGTGAGCTTTCTGAATCATATCGGCATAATCGCCAATAAGGCCTTTTTCGTCGGTATATTGAACCATGGCGCCAAAAGTCATGTCATCGGCTGTAAATGTGTCGGGGTGGCCTATTTTAATTTCAATACCCAGGGGTTCTGCGCGTGTCATCAACACGTCAATAGTGTGTGGAAAAAGAGTTGAAGAAACAAAAAACCTGTTTACCCCTTTTTTCTGGGCATCGCGGCTGCGTGCATTGTAAAACATGAGCATGGCTTCGGCAGCGGCAGTGGCTTCGTCGAGCAATGAGGCATTGGCAATGGGAAGCCCTGTCAGGTCTATGATCATGGTTTGGTAGTTAAGTAATGCTTCGAGCCTGCCTTGAGATATCTCGGCCTGATAGGGGGTATAAGAAGTGTACCAGCCCGGGTTTTCAAGTATGTTCCTTTGAATAACACCGGGAAGAATGGTATTGTAATATCCTAAACCAATGTAACTTTTGTAAATTTTGTTCTTTCCCGCAATTTCCTTAATGTGCATCTGGTATTCAAATTCGTTCATGCCATCAGGCACATTAAGTGGTCTGTTCATGCGTATTGTCTCAGGTACAGTTTCGTTAATAAGAGCTTCAACCGATGCCACGCCAATGGTGTCAAAAACCTTCCTGAGGTCTTTTTCCTGCAAACCGTTGTGCCTTTCTAAAAAATTATTTGTAATCATTTTATGTAAGTTTAATAATTAATATTTGTTTATAATGTTTTTTAGTGTCGCAAATTTAAAAATATTATTATTGTTTTCTTATATGTTTTGTAGTATATTTGATTTTTAAAAAATAAAAAAGTTTATAATGAACTTTCCGAAAAATGCAGCTTTATGTATTTGTGTTGTTTTCATGGCACAGGTAAGGGCACAGGATAAAATTCTGTTTTGCAACGGTAAGGTCTGGAATTGCAAAGTTGAAGCAGTGACCGACACTTCGGTTTGGTTTTTCAAAAAACCGCAAAAAAGAAATACCGAGATGATACTGAAAACAACCGATATATTTGCAGTTGTTTTCGGCGATACCAACGAAGTGATTACTTATAAACCCGATACAAGCGACAGTAAGGCTTTTACAGTAGAGCAGATGCGGAGTTATGTAGCCGGTGCAGCATATGCACGCCGGAATTATCGGCCATGGTTTTCAACCAGCGGAGCTTTTATTGCCGGAGCAGGAGGCGGATTTCTGGGCTTTTGGGGACTATTAATTCCCGTTACTTATGACATAGGTGTAGGCAGCTTTGCGCCACATGCCCGTAATTTCAGAAAAGAACCATTGCCTGATCGTGCTGACGAATTTTTTGGCTTAGGCTATCAGGATGCGGCGCATAAAAAGAAAACCCTGCATATAATAGCAAGCAGCCTGGCCGGTGTGGCGGGTATTGTTATTTACACCACAATCAATACAAAAGATAAGTTCTGAACGGTACTTGCCCCATGAAATAGTTTTGTGTATAGGTATTTGCCTTATCTTTTAGGTTTCGTTGTTTGTTGCGTGCCTACGGCACGCTATATAATTTCTCATTAATATTTTCTACCATCATCTTGTTCCTACGGGACAAAGATGCCAATTACCCCTATACCTACTTAGGGCTTGCTGAAAAACTAAAGGTTTTTTGATAAAGAAGCTAGATTTTGGCGAAAAATTTGTCTTTTTTCAAATTTTGTGACAAAATCGCTTAAAAACATTATTAAAATGCACAAAAAAATTGAGGGTAAAATTAATTTTCATGCACTTAGACTATAATTTTTATACCGATAATAAAGATATGATGATTAATTCGGTATTATTCAGCAAGCCCTACTTAGATCCGTAAACCGCATAGGGTGGTAGTTTATGTACCTATAGCGATTAAAGTCATGGGAGAAAGCGGGTTTTTCCACATTGGATTCACACTCACACTGTATTCTCATAGGGTAGTATGATGAATGCGATAAAGCAGAAAGTCTAAAAATCAATTCAAACCGAGCATACCGGCTCCCTTTTCAAAGACCACATCCACCGGTATTTTAGCTTCGTTGATACGGTTGAGGTCTTTCTGCAATTCTTCTTTTATAAATCCGTCTTTCTCTATGAGCGCTTTGGCTTTGTCATAATCGCCATCGCCCTGCAACACAAGTACCTGCTGAACAGAAGCAATAACGGCTTCTTTCATTTTATCGAAATTAACAGTGTATGTGCCATTGTCATTACGTGTAAAAGCTCCTGCTTCCTGGAAGAAGTAAAAACGCAACATGTTGGCTTTGCCATGCGCGCTGGCTGCACCAAACCGACACGAACGAAAAATACCCGTGAGGAAAGTTACATAGTTGTTCATGACTTCGCCGCTGTTGAGTTCGCCCATTTCGTATAATTTAGTAACCAAGTATAAGCCTAATATATCCGCTTTGGCCTCTTCTATGGCCGAATATTGTTCCTTAAGGGCATCCTTTACCGTGCCTTTTTTAGTGATGGTATTTTTTATACCCATACCATGGGCCACTTCGTGAAATGTGGTGTTTTCGAAAAATGCATCAAAAGTCACATATTTGCGCTGGCCTTCGTCAATCAAAAGGGTGCCGATAGGAACCATGATATTATCGAATTTGGCTTTCATGGTGTTTTTAAGCTGTAACTTGCGTGAGCCTTTCTTAAGTTGCACCTGTTCATCATTGGGCAGGTTGATGGCAATGGTTTTACTGCCCGCATTACAGTCGCCGGCATAATAAAGAGCTTCATAAACATTCATGTCCGATTCGAGTCCGGGGGTTTCTTTTTTATATTTGGCATCCACAGGCAATTCTTTCTGTAACTTTGGTAACATACTTACAAATTTGGCTAGTTTTTGGCTCCATTCAATGTCTTTAAGCAAAATAAAAGCCTCGTGTGCAGCTTTAGCACCGTAAAGTTTGTCTTCGTAATTTTCGATAGGTCCTGCAATAAAATCAATGTGGTAATTTTTAGCATCCATCCATGCCAAATCGCTGGGTTGATAGTTTCCTGATAAAAGGGCTTGGGCACGGAGTGTGAGATATTTTTTAAAACTCTTGTCTTCACATAATTCGGAGGCTTTATTAATTAAAGCGGCCGCTTTTTCATAGGCTTCTTTATAGGCCACGGCATAAGGTACTACTATCAGTTTGCCATTTTCATCACGACGAATAAGTGTATAAAGGCTCAGCTTATCTTTGTCGGTTAATGCATCAAACTCTTCTTTGGTCATATCTGTCGGATAGTAACCGGCACCGGCAGGTTTATCACCAACA
>JAKIYU010000241.1 GCA_022708385.1 Bacteroidota bacterium
AACGGTTACGGAAAACGCTCTAAAATAGACGATTACAGGATTACAAACCGCGGTGGTAAGGGTGTAAAAACGATTAATATAACAAGTAAAACAGGACAACTTATTGCTATCAAATGTGTGCTTGATTCTGACGACCTGATGATTATCAACAAATCAGGTATTACCATTCGCCTGCCCATTGCCAGCCTTAGGGTTATGGGACGAGCCACGCAGGGTGTACGCCTTATAAATCTCAGGGAAAATGATACCATTGCAGCCGTTACCCATGTCGAAGAAATTAAAGAAGACGATGATAAATTGATTGAAGATAATATTAATATTGAGAACCAGGTACTCAATGATGATTTTGAAGAGCCTTCCGATAAGGATTCAGATATTGAAAAAGAAGAAATTGATGAATAATTTATATGGCAAAGGTTTTGCAAAATTACAGTTTGAAAGTAAAGAACATAAAATATAATATTATTTGATATTTTTAGTTTAAAAATAAGTAACAATATAAATATAACAATTAAACAATCACTTTAAATAAACACTGTAAAAACATAATTATCAATAATTTAAAAAAACAAAAATGAAAAAAATATTTTTAATTACAGCCGCTATCTTATTAGGTTTTGCCATAAAAGCACAGCCTATACAGGTACAAAGTGCATTTAATTACATGAAAAGGGGCCAGCTTGACAAAGCCAAAGAAGCTATTGATGCAGCCATTATTCATGAAAAGACCATGAACGATCCGAAAACCTGGTTTTATAAAGGCAATATATACCTCGATATACATTTATCTAAAGAACCCAAATATAAAGCCCTTGAAAAGAATGCCCTGCAAATTGCTTACGATGCCTTTCAGAAATCTATTGAACTTGATGCTGAGAAAGAATATTTCGATCAGGTAAAGATTCGTTTATATATATGTGGTGAACAATTTTACAATCAGGGAGTAGCGTTGTTTAACACCAAGGATTTTGAAAATGCCATTATTGCCTTTGAGAAAACAGCGAAAGTAAATATGATTTTCCAGGTTCAGGACAGTTTGGCCACATTTAATGCGGCTCTTTGCGGACAATTATGCGCTCAGCAAGCCAAAGAACAAAACGATACAGCAAAAGTTAAACTGATGAATCAGAAAGCAAAAGAAAATTTTCAGAAATTGGTACGCATGAACTACAGAAACCCATCCATTTATATTTCTCTGTCCGACATTTATAAATATGAAGGGGATACTGCCCAGGCATTAAAAGTTGTTCAAAACGGAAGGGTTAAATTCCCCGATGATTACAACCTTATAATTACCGAAACCAATATTTATCTGGCCAGGGGTGAGACCGACAAAGCCCAGCAAAACCTAAAACTTGCAGTTGAAAAGAATCCAAATAACGAAAATTTACATTTTGCTATTGGCGCCAATTATGATGTTTTAGGTAATTTTGAAGAAGCTGAAAAAGCCTATAAGAAAGCTCTTGAAATAAAACCTGCTTACTTCGATGCCACATACAACCTCGGTGCATTGTATTTTAATAAGGGTGTAAGTATTTTTGAAAAAGCTGATAAAATTACCGATATGAAACTTTATGATGTAGAAAAGGAAAAATTTGAAGCCATGTGGAAAGAGGCGTTACCATACTTAGAAAAAGCACACGAAATTGACCCGAAGGATAGGAACACCATGATTTCACTCAGTCAATTATATGCGCGAATGAAAATGTATGATAAAGCAAAAGCATTAAAAGAACAAATGGAGCAAAAATAATTTTCATTTAATAATAGGGGGAAGCAATTAAAGCTTCCCCAAATTATTAAAATTTCTATTTAACATAATATTAATTATAAGACATTTCTAAACATTATAATGCTTTTGAAAAACGACCTATTTTAAAGCCCTCAGACGCACGATCGGCTTATGGGTAATGGTTTTATACCTCTAAAAAAAAGCCCTCAAATTTTGAAGGCATTATATTTGAAAATTTTAAGATGATAATTGAGGTAACAGCCGCTTTTGAGCCATGGATTCGACTTTTCGGATGAGCAGGAACAAACTGTAATTAAAATTGCTAATAAAGCGTTAAAAATCAATGTGTTTTTCTTCATAAGTATAATTTTTAAATGTTTAGACAAAAATACATTAAATTTCTTTAATAAAACTATTTATTAAGTTAAAAAAATTACTCCCCTACCCGCCCTCCCCTATTAAAAAATCAAAAATCGATATTCACTAATCGCTATTTGACAAAGTGTTTTAATTGTATCGCAAGTTGATTTCTAAATAAAGAATTAATTAGAAAAAATGCATTAATTTCGTCTTTGAATGAATACTAAATTGAACTCAAATGAGTGAAATTATATTAAAGAAGCTTTTCCGCGAAACTTTCAATGCATCCTGCCTTTCGGTTAGTAAATTACCCCTTTCTGGCTCAAACAGGGAATATTTCAGGTTATCGGGGAAGCATACTTCTGCCATAGGTGTTTATAACCCGGTACCCCGGGAAAACGATGCCTTTGTGCATTTTACTTCTGTGTTTCGTTCTCTGGGACTGAAAGTTCCGGAAGTTTATGCTTATAAGCCCGAAAGTCACATATACATTGTGGAAGACCTTGGCGACAGGACTGTTTATGATTATATCAGCAGTTTGAAGAATGGGAAAAAGCGTGAAGCAATAACAGAAGCACTTTTAAAAAGGATAATTGACCAACTGATTATCTTTCAATTTCAGAGTTATCCACTGATTGATTTCAGCAAAGCCTTTCCCCGTGCCGATTTTGACAGGCAGTCCATTATGTGGGATTTGAATTATTTCAAGTATTATTTTTTAAAATTGTTTTATATAAACTTTGATGAACAATTGCTTGAGGATGATTTCAACAACTTTGCCGCCTATCTTGTTTCTGCGCCCTCGTACTACTTTATGTACCGCGATTTTCAGAGCAGAAATATAATGCTTAAGGATAATGAACTGTACTTTATTGATTACCAGGGCGGGCGCAGGGGCCCTTTGCAGTATGATTTGGCTTCTTTGCTGTACAGTGCAAGAACAAATCTTTCCGATGCACTGAGATATAAGCTTTTACATTACTATATTCAGCGAACAAAGTCGCTGCTTAATAAAAATGACCGCAAGAATTTTACAGCTTATTATTATGCTATTGTATTGGTAAGGATTCTCCAGGCATTGGGAGCTTATGGTTACAGGGGCATTTTTGAAAAAAAGTCTCATTTTACGGCGAGCATCCCACTGGCACTGAATAACCTGAAAAAAATCCAGGACAAGTTCGATTTAAATGCCCTTTTCCCTGAGCTTTCAAAAGCTGTAATGGCAGCAGTAAAGCTCAAACTCTGACTTTGAACTTAATTCAGGCTAAGGCTGAGTCGAAAGGAAGTTAGAAAGTGAGCTAAAGTGCCTAAAATGAATTACTTGCAAAAATTATTTTAAGTAATTTAGGCACTTTAGCTCACTTTAGCTCACTCCAAATCCGATAGCTATCAGTTCCAAACTTCAAACTTCAAACTTCAAACTCCAAACTATATTCCTGCTACCTCTCGTAACTTCCCTTGCGGAGTACTTTGCCTTCGGCCACCATAAGCTCGCCCATAGCTGTCATGTAAACGATATTCAGTTTATCGTCAAGCAAGAGGATATCGGCATCTTTTCCGCAGGCGATGCGGCCTTTCTGTTTCAGTTTCAGTATGTCTGCCACATTTGAGGTGGCTACTTTCAGGATTTTTTCGAGAGGGATTTTTTCTTCGATAACGGCATCCGTAATTTCCCTGAGGATTGAGCTTGGCAAGCCCATTTCGAGTTTTACAAGGTTGCCTTTTTCGTCGAAACCGGGCAGTGAGCCACAAGCATCGGAAGTGAACGTGATGTTTTCGAGGGCTACGCCGGCATTCAGAAGCTCAGTAACCGATTTGGAGGGTTTTACTTCATATTCGGGGAAATAGGGATACGAACTGGTTGTGATATCCACAAAACCGCCTCTTTTTCCATAAGTTTTGGCAAACTCGAGGGTATAGTCGTTACGGTTGCAGTGTGTGGGCAGGAATTGTGTCAGTTTAAGCATTTTCTGGCTGCGTTCCACCACGTCGTACATAGGCTGAAAAGGGTCTGTCTCCTGGTCGCCGAGGTGTATATTGACAATACCGGCTTTACCGCCGAGCATGCCGCCTACGCGGGCGTGTTCGGTCAGGCGTGTCAACTCATCTGTTGAGGGCCAGGATGAGCGGTGGTCGGAAATGGCAATTTCTCCCACACCGATAACTTCTTCGATGGTGGCAATATCTTTCCCTACTTCGCCTGTTATAGTTGGTGTAGGCACCTGGTAAGCGCCGGTATAAATCCAGCAGGACACGCCATCAGCCCTGAGGCCTTTGGCCTTCATAAGCACCGATTCGACTGAGCGTGTCATGCCGTC
>JAKIYU010000242.1 GCA_022708385.1 Bacteroidota bacterium
ATATTTTGTGTAAGTTTGTAAAAAAAAGTTATGAAAAAGAGTTTACTTTTACTTGTTTCTGTTCTATTTATTTCATTATCAGGCCAATCGCAAAGCCTCAACGTATCTTCTGAATTTCAGAGCAAATATCACATGCTTGACTCTGCAGAACTTTATGTTCCACGGATTGCAGGGAAGTCGTTCACGCCAACAGCACCACCGACAGGTACTATCAGGGCCATAGCTGAATGGGAGCCAATGCAGGCTGTATTGGTATCATACAACGCTGGTTTTGGTATCCCTTATACTTTAATAGCAGAGATGTCGCAAAACACAAAGTTGATTACCATTGTAGAATCATCATCCCAACAATCAACTGTAACCAACAATTACAATAACAATGGTGTCAATATGGCAAATTGTATCTTTATAATAGCTCCTCTTGATTCGTACTGGAGCAGAGATTATGGACCATGGTTCATTATGGTTAACAACAGCGAAATTGCCATTATTGACTTTCCCTACAACCGTCCCAGCCGAATCAACGATGACAATGTGCCCATTGTTATGGCCAATTACATGAATGTTAACTGGTACGGTATGAATGTAATGCATACTGGAGGCAACTATATGTGCGACGGTATGGGTATTGCCGCAATGACAAACCTTGTGGAAGATGAAAACACTTCTTTATCGCACGCCCAGATTGACACCTTATTCAAGCAATACATGGGAATAACCCGTAATTACATAACCACCGACCCATTGGGAGATTATATTAAACATATTGACTGTTGGGGAAAATTTCTGGATGTGGATAAAATTCTAATAGCCCAAGTGCCGGTAAGCAATGCACAGTACAGTGAATATGAAGCCATGGCAGCATTCTGGGCCAATGAGACATCATCATACGGCAATCCCTATGAAGTTTACAGGGTAAGTGAGCCTAATGGGCAACCTTACACAAATTCCCTCATATTAAACAACAAAGTATTAATTCCTTTTACTTCTAATACAACACAAAACAATGCTGCATTGGCAGTTTACCAGCAAGCCATGCCCGGATACAATTGTATAGGCTTCATTGGAGCAACAAGCACCCCCTGGCAATCGACCGATGCTTTACATTGCCGTGCCCATGAAATTGCAGACAAAAACATGTTGTATGTACAACATTTGCCATACTGGGGGCCACAACCCATACTAAGCCAATATACCGTTAGTGCAAACATTTACGCGTTAAGCGGCACCACAATTCTACCCGACTCTGTATGGCTCAAATACAAGGTTAACAATAGCAGTTGGACGCAGGTAATGATGACGCACATTTCGGGAAATCAATGGAGCGGGGCTATACCACAGCAAACGGCAGGGGATACTATCAGATACTTTATTCATGCCTCAGACCAGTCACCTAGAAGTGTAACACACCCAATTATTGGACAAAGTGACCCACATAAGTTTTACATTACAGGTGTTGTACCAGTTGAAGAGAAGAAAATGAAGGAAGCGCTCGTATTTCCCAACCCTGCGAATGATTATATATTTGTTCAGATGCGCGATTGCAATGCGCCCGATGCAAATATCAAACTCATGAATGCTTTTGGGAAGGAAGTATTATCTATCGATAAAACCGATTGCTGCAATAAAATGATCAAGATATATACAAAAGATTTGGCGCCAGGTACTTATTTTATTAGCATTACTTCAGGCAATGAAAACCTGCTCAAGAAGGTGCTGGTTATGCATTAATCCTATTTATAGTCGGGTTTTACGCCGAGGTTGTAAAGGGTAAAAGACCAAATATCGGCAGCTTCTTCAATAATTTTGTCAGTTGGTTTACCAGCACCATGACCTGCTTGTGTTTCGATGCGAATAAGCATAGGGTTATTGCCTTTGTATTTTTCCTGCATAGTAGCAATATATTTAAATGAATGGGCAGGCACTACTCTATCGTCGTGATCGGCAGTTGTAACTAATACAGCCGGGTAATCAAGCCCTTCTTTAATGTTATGGAGTGGAGAGTATTTATATAAATAATTGAATTCAACTGAATCCTCACTTGAGCCGTAATCGCCTGTCCATGCCCAGCCAATTGTAAATTTGTGAAAACGCAACATATCCATTACGCCTACTGCAGGTAAAGCAACTTTAAAGAGGTCGGGACGTTGATTGATGCATGCACCGATAAGTAAGCCACCATTAGAGCCACCCTGAATGGCCAGTTTGTCAGGGGAAGTATATTTTTGTGCAATAAGATACTCGGCAGCCGCAATAAAATCATCAAAAACATTTTGTTTTCTGAGTTTGGTACCTGCCTCGTGCCAGTCTTTTCCGTATTCGCCACCGCCACGGATATTAGCGAGGGCAAATACGCCGTTGTTTTCGAGCAGAAGCAGCCTGCTGATGCTGAATGAAGGGGTAACACTGACATTGAAGCCACCATAGCCATAAAGAAGAGTTGGATTTTTACCATTAAGTTTGAGGCCTTTTTTATGCACAATAAACATAGGCACTTTAGTACCATCCTTACTGTTGAAAAATATCTGTTTGGTTTCGTAGAGGTCAGATTTAAAATCAATGTCGGATGTTTTATAAACTTCAGATTTGTTGTTAGCTACATCAAGTTTGTAAATAGTATTGGGAAAAGTAAAAGAGGTGAATGAATAGAAAGCCAGGTTGTTTCCTTTTTCAGAGCTGAAGCCACCGAGTGTACCTATGCACGGGAGTTGGAGTTCATATTTTAATGTTCCGGTAAAATCATACATATATGCGCGGCTGGCAGCATCTTTCATATATTCGGCCATCAGCAGGTTTCCTGCTACAGATACGCCTTTAAGCACTTCCTCTTTTTCGGGGATAATGACTTTCCAGTTCTCTCGCGAGGGCATGGCCATATCAATGGCAACAAGCCTGTATTTGGGGGCTTTATAATTTGTATAAACAAAAAGGGTGTTGCCAATGTTATCAATTACATTATAATTATACTCAAAACCGTCAGCTATTTTAACAAAAGGGGCATTTTTCTCTTTCAGATTTTTAACAAATAAGGCGTTGCCATCGGTGGCTTCACTTTCTTCGATAATAAGGAAAGATTCATCCTCGGTTACAGCGGCGCCGAAATTATGCAAGGGAAAAGCTTTGTTTTCATACACGAGTTTGTCATCGCTTTGTTTTGTGCCGACTTTGTGGTAAAAGACTTTCTGATATTCGTTTTTAACGCTTAAAACAGAGCCTTTTGGGGCATCGTATCGGCTGTAGTAAAAACCGTCTTTCTCCCAGGCTATGCCTGAAAATTTTATCCATTCGAGTTTATCACTCAACTGTTTTCCAGTAGCGATATCAATCACATAAAATTCATTCCAATCGGAGCCACCTTTTGAAATGCCATAAGCAAAATATTTTGCATCATTACTCACATTCATAGCTGTCAACGACACGGTACCATCTTCAGAAAGTGTATTGGGGTCGAGAAAAACGCGGGGTGTGCCTTCAAGTCCTTCCTGAATATAAAGGACGCTTTGGTTCTGCATACCATCATTTTTAAAGAAGAAATAATACTTTCCTTTATAAAATGGTGTGCCGTATTTGGGGTAATTCCATATTTTGGCAAGTCTGTTTTTAAGGGCATCACGAAAAGGAATTTGAGAAAGATAATCAAATGTTACTGCATTTTGTGCCTTTACCCATTCGACAGTTTCGGCTGACCTATCATCCTCGAGCCAGCGATAGGGGTCAGGTACACTGACTCCAAAATAAGTATCAACAGAATCTACTTTTTTTGTCAAGGGATAAGGCATTGTTTTAATTCTTTTTTCAGTACATGCAAAGGATAAACATACACACAACAGTACTGCAAATGCAAGGAACTTTTTCATAATTAAAATTATTTAGAGGTTTAATATAATTATTCATATAACTCGGAATAGACGAAATCGGGTAATGTTTTGTTACAATTTTTTTAGATAACAAAAGTAATTTTTTAAAAAAATATTTCCCTTTAAAAAAAAATATTAATTTTATCGATATTTTTTAAAGATAAATGAGAAAAACAAATTATTACATATTAATCGTTTTCATTTTAACAATAATAACAAAAAGCGTTTTTTCGTGGACAACACCACTACAAATATCGCCTCTTAACGGGTCAGATTGCTGGGCGGGTGTTACACTGGACTGGGCAGCAGTTGAAAATTCAGAAAAGTACCAGGTTCAGATGGACACGAGCATTTTCTTTAATTCTCCTTTGTTGCACACCGCTTTTAAAAATTACATAAACAACAGCAGTTATAATATGGATACTCAGGAATGGGTTGACAATTTGTTTTTTGGCAAGACTTACTACTGGCGTGTTAGAGCTTTAGTGAATGGTGACACCTCAGCTTGGTCGCAACCCCGGAATTTTACCACAAGAGATTATGT
>JAKIYU010000243.1 GCA_022708385.1 Bacteroidota bacterium
TGCTCATATATTCTATAAAACATACGTGCCGCGGTAATATCATCCGGAGGGTCATTTTTCCATGTCTTAACCTGACCACCTTTTAATGTAAAGGTCCAGTTGGAAGGGATATCCCCGAAATCTTTGCCGTCGAAATCGGTGCTTAAATCATATACATCTGTGCCAATTCTGGTTGTAACATAACTTTCAAAAATACCACTGTGGCTTACAACGGAGTAAGGGAGCACATCTGTCCATGTTTTGCCGATGCGGATACCATCTATATTGAGTTTAGGGGCAGCAGAGGCTGTGCCCTGCCTGAGGGCCACTGTAGCAGCATGAGTAAGGTCATAAGAAGGATTCCCGTTCTCGTTAGATAGGGTGGCAACAGGTTCAGTACCATTTATGACGGGATTAACATATAAATAACATATATCTTCATTAGTGCGGAAAGTATATTTCATAACCAACAAATACGTGGTATTAAGGTCATAATCGAAAGCTGTATATACGGGTACAAGACCAGTTGTTATATACAAAGCCAGTCCGAATGCTATTTTTCCTGAACCGCTGTCATATTTTGCATATATTCTCCCTTTAAAATGCGTTGTATTCAAGGGACTTGTTGAGAGATGAAGAAAATAATCACCTGTTGAGGTGGCTTCCTGTACATTAACCAGGCAAGATACATATACAGAGCCTGTATCCACCTGAGTAAATCCCTTGTTTACATCTTCTCCGGTATTATTAAGGTAAGCCATGTTGCCAATACCCGACGACTCGTATCCGGTATAGGTCAGTGAGCCGGTAGCTGTTGTAATTGAATTTGGAGGTGTTGGTGTATTATGAGCGTTCCAACCATTGGCTGTTAACAAGCCTGTGTAGTCGAAATTTTCCTCCAGCAGAAGCTGTGCTTTTGTCTGTCCTGCACCTGCAAGGACTATCAGGAGCACGAAAAGACTGATAAAATTGATTTTTTTCATGTGTATTTTTTTTTGATTTTTAATTTCGTTTTAATGTAACAAAAATAGAGTTTTTATTTTAGAATAAAAAATTTTTGAGATAAAATCCGGTATAAATTTATATTGTCTTTCTATTTTGTCGTCTCACTGCCCATTTCCTTACCCATTTTTTCATAGGCCAGGTCGTTGGGTTCCCACAGTTCCACTTTGTTCCCTTCAATGTCGAGGATGTGCACAAACTTGCCGTAGTCGTAAGTTTCAATGGTATCGAGTATGGTAACTTCGTTTTCTTTAAGCTCTTTGAGAAGGGCTTCGAGGTTTTCGACACGGTAATTAATCATAAAGTCTTTTTCTGAAGGCTCAAAATAGTGGGTCGATTCCTTAAAAGGACTCCATGTCGTAAATCCTTTTCTTGTGCTGTCGGCCCCCTGGTACCATTCAAAAACAGCCCCGTAGGGATTGGTATTTAAACCAAGGTTTTTGCTGTACCATTCATTTACTTTTTTAGGGTCTTTGCATTTGAAAAAAATGCCGCCTATGCCTGTTACTTTTTTCATGTTCACAGATTTATTGTTTTGATTTATCAGAAGCGTTTTAAATGCGAAGCCCGTTACAAATGAGCCTGCAATAATTAAAAAGGTTAATATATTTCTTTTCATTTCAAAATTTGTTTCCTGGTGTTTATCCTTTATCCGGCTTTCCATGCACTTTATTTGTGTATTATGCGGTAAATATACGGGCTATTCTCCGCAAATTTAATGAGAATACACACTCTTTTGTTTTAAAAAAAAATGCTTCGACCTGGATGTCTGCGTAGCCGAAGACAAGGTCGAAGCATTTATAGTTTTGATTAAAAACCTTTATTCAAACGAAAGAATGGTTTGTTTAATAATTTCGACACATTCTTTTATTTGTCCTTCGCTGATCACCAATGGTGGTGCAAAGCGGATGATGTCGCCGTGTGTGGGTTTGGCCAGCAGACCGTTGTCGCGCAGCTTGAGGCATACGTCCCAGGCTTCTTTACCATTCTTGGGTTTGATAACAATGGCATTGAGCAAACCTTTGCCTCTTACCAGTGTAATCATATCCGATTGAATTTCTCTGAGACCGGCTCTGAGTAGTTCACCAAGGTATTGGGCTCTCTCGGCCAGGTTTTCTTCTTTCACAACTTCTAAAGCTGTGATAGCTACCTTGGCTGCAATGGGGTTGCCACCGAATGTAGAGCCATGTTCGCCGGGTTTGATGCACAGCATGATGTCGTCGTTGGCCAGCACAGCCGAAACAGGGAATACACCATCGCCGAGGGCTTTGCCCAGTATAAGAATATCGGGTTTTACATTTTCGTGGTCAACGGCCAATATTTTACCTGTACGGGCAATACCTGTCTGTATTTCGTCGGCGATAAACAGCACATTGGCTTTTTTACACAGGTCGTACGATTTAGATAAATAACCTTCGTCAGGTACAAATACTCCTGCTTCGCCCTGTATAGGTTCAACCAGAAAACCGGCTACATTCGGGTCTTTAAGGGCTTCTTCGAGGGCATTGAGGTCGTTGTAGGGTATGCGTACAAAACCGGGTGTGAAAGGACCATAATCTTCGTATGCAGATGGGTCGTTCGAGAAAGAAACAATTGTTGTTGTCCTGCCGTGGAAGTTGCCTTCACACACAATAATCTTGGCTTCATAATGGGGTATGCCTTTTTTTAGATACGCCCATTTACGGCAAAGTTTCAGTGCTGTTTCAACGCCTTCGGCGCCTGTATTCATCGGCAGCACTTTGTCATAACCGAAGAACTCAGTGACATACTTTTCAAATTCACCCAGAACATTGTTGTAGAATGCCCTTGATGTCAGCGATAATGTACGTGCCTGGTCCACCATGGCCCCTACAATACGGGGATGGCAATGGCCCTGGTTAACAGCCGAATAAGCCGAAAGAAAATCGAAATACTTTTTGCCATCAACATCCCATACATAAACGCCTTCGCCTCTTTCCAGAACGACTGGTAGCGGGTGGTAGTTGTGGGCGCCAAATTTGCTTTCCATTTCAATCAGTTGACCTGATTTTGTGTTTTCGTTGATTTGTGTTTCCATAGATATATTTTATTTTAATGATTAGTTTGCAAATTTTGGCAAATATATAAATTTTTATTTTGATGGTGGGTTATGCTGTTTCTTTTTGGATTTCTTCTTAAATTGTTCAATACGAACCTCATTTTCAATATAATTAACCATAATTTGGAAGTCGTTCTGGGTAATGTATTTATGGTATGAATTATCAAAAAGGGAATGCACAGGGAAATGGTAATTGAGGTAAATACGCAGCTCATAGATGCTATTTAGCCCATCGGAAGGGCGAGGGAGTCTTGCAGGAGATTGTTTATAGGTATCGTCAGGAATAAGCCAGGGCAACAAGTAAAGGTCGTTGCTGAAATATCTTTTCATAAGAATCTTTCTGCTGGGCAGGCTTTTTTGGTTTGTCCACCAGATCTCTTCGGTTTTTCTCATGGCATCGTAAGTGTCGCCTGCTGTGGCCACAGCGCCCAGGGTATCAAGGGCATGTCTGAGAAGCAGGGTCATAGCCGTGTCATAATTCAGGGGGCTTTTCAGAGCTTCGATACCCAGCCTGACCCCCAAAAGATTGGAATACAAATCTTCCGGTGAAAAACTCGAATAACGTTCAGGTAGCAGGGGTACATACGAAGCACCGAACCAGGTAGATATTTCGTGCCACAATGACAGTTCATAGGCAATTTTGCCGGCAAGCTCGTATATGTTGGTGCTGTCAATAAGCTCAGGCCTTACGATTACAAGTTCTTTCTCGCCGCCTTCCATGCCCAGTTTAAAGGGTTTATTAATGCCTTTTTCCTTACAGTGTTTTATTAAAACGTAAAGATAAGCTGTCCAGTCGGCACAATCACGCAAATGCCCCATGTCGATAAAGCCCCCTTTAAGGGTATAAACGATGCCCAAACCTTCGCCTTTGTGGCTGAGATACCGGTGGCTTCCCAGCTTTTCAGTTGAAATAATGTCGGTTCTTTTCAGGAATGGAATACCACCGTAACTCAGGTCAACGCCAAATGTACAACAGGTACGTATGACCCGTGGCGGGTGCTTGAATATTTCCCTGCTGCTTATTAATGGCGGAGTTGCTAGAATGCTGTTACAGGTAAAAGCAAAAGCAATAAAGAAGCCTGTAAACCCTAATTTGAAGAAGGGAATTAAAGGCTTCTTCATGGAAATCTTCATACGAAAGAGTGTTTAATCGCGGCGTCCCATGAAAATCCAGATGTAATAAAGCAGGGTGGCCAGTGAAGCCAGTGCGGCTACAACATAAGTGGAGGCCGCCCATTTAAGCGCATTGGCCGCTTTGGCATGTTCCTGTCCCGATGTCAGGCCTGAACTGTCAATCCATGCCAGTGCCCGGCGCGAAGCATCAAATTCAACCGGCAGGG
>JAKIYU010000244.1 GCA_022708385.1 Bacteroidota bacterium
GGGACGTGTTTTAGCAACAGCCTGTTCTTGTACTTGTGTAGTTTCTTCCATTTTAATTGATTTTAGTTAATAATATCGACAAAAATATATAAAATCTTGATATATTGCAAATCTATCAGATTATTAACAAATTTTAACTTATTAAATTTTGCTAAAAAATCTGATGGTATCAGTATTATCGGCGTAATCCCACAAAAGGGGACTTTGTGAGTGGCCCGGAAGCACAACATCATGCCACGAAATCTCTGTTGCAGCTACGCAACATTGTAGGGCATCTTTTTGGCCCTGTAATGCATCCGCAACTTCATCCATGTTTTTATAAAAGCTATAGTTTAACACACTGACCGGTGATGCCAACGCCTCGTTTTCCACAAGCAGCATAAAACCAGTGTCCATAAAAGGCACTTTGTTTATCATTAACAAGGCTTTGTTATACTCATAATTGGAAAAGTATTTATAATGATTTGAAAAATGTGCGTATTTCTGTAAAGCTTTTATGAGATTTTCAAAATTATAATTCTGCGGTACAAATAACTTTGATACACTGCGGCAGCCTCTGCCGTAATACAGGCATATATCATCCGCAAGGGCATCAAGCTGGGCAAGTGACTCATCCCCGTTTAAAATGGCGGCACTGTTCCTGTGATGCCTTATTATATGCGGATAGCGCCCAAAATAGTAATAGAAATAGCGCGATGTATTGTTGCTGCCTGTGGCAATAACAGCATCAAAACCTTCTTTCAGAACTTCTTTCAAGAATATCACCTGCTCAAAATCAGGATTAATATCTTTAAGCTCCTGTGTTATAAAATGCCATAGAACGTTGTCGTCTGATGCAAGTTTACCAATAAAAATATGTCCGCATATCAGCACACAAAGCATATCATGAAAACCTACCAGGGGAATATTGCCAGCCATAACAACACCAACACGTAATGTTTTTAAAGGTAAAAAACAGTTGTGGTCATATTTTTCTGTCCATGCATTCAGGTTCTCAGGTGTAAGCCATTCGGCAATATTTCTGAGAGCCAAGCGGCAGTGTGCCGGGTCGAACCAGTTGTTATGCTCATAGGTTTTTTGGAGTATGTTTTCAAAACCTTTATCGTGTTTTTCCAGTCTCACTTTTAAGCTTTTGCCCAATTTAATGAAAGCATCTATTCGTTCGTTTAATGTCATAGCTTTAGAAAAAACATTCAAAATTAAATATTTCAATCATATTTCATTTCATTTACGGTCATGTCAAAGTAATAAATACCTTATATTTGCATTATTATAAAGTGATTTCTATTCCAGTGAAAATCAATTTTTTCAAAATGTTTTTTCGCTTCATTATTGCCTTACAGCTGTCGTATTTCTGTTTAATTGGGTTTTCGAATGCCCAGAATAAAGCCACAAAAGAGGAGTTGCAGCAATACGAAGACTCTCTGAAACTTATTGCACCCGAGATACTGAACGGTGTTTTTGATTTTAACAGGTACGAGGCTTCAGAAAAATTTATGCATTTGCTCACTGAAGTATTGAGCTATGAAAACGCCTTTACTTATCCATTCGATTCGCTTAAAACAATATCACAGCTCAGGGCGCCGGATAATTATTTCAGGATTTTTACATGGAACCTTCAAAAAGCCGATGGCAGTTATGATTTTTTTGGACTAATCCACTTAAATCCAAAAAAGACAAAAGGTGAAACTTTGTTTAAACTGACCAATGCAGCCGTTAAATCTTCGGGTTCCGAATATGAAACCTTGCTCCCCGATAGTTGGTATGGGGCTCATTATTATAAAATTATAAGGACTAAAGGGGAAAATACAACCTATTATACACTTTTAGGTTGGGATGGCAACAATAACATTACAACCCGTAAGGTAATTGATGTTATTGTTTTTAACGCCAACGATGAACCTGAATTCGGCGCTCCTGTTTTTCAGACACATGAAAATGTGAAAAACCGCGTTATTATCGAGTACGCCGCACATGTTTCGGTATCATTAAAATACGAAAAACATTATGTGAAGCAAGGTAAAAATAAAAAATGGATGATTGTTTTCGACCGTGTGTCTCCTTTATCACCCATGCTCGAAGGTCAATACCAGTTCTATGTCCCCGAAACAGATACCTACGATGCTTTTATTTTCGAAAATAATGTATGGCAGTTCTATCAGGATGTGGACGCCCGCAATCCGAAAATTGGCAAATTAGAACAGAAAAGAAAAAAATCCGAACACGAAAATCGGAAACGTAAACCTGATGAAAAACAAGGCTTTTAAATGTATTTCCCCGTTTTGATGTTTTTGATAGAAGAAAATAGTGCTTCAGGGCGTTGTTCAAAAGTAAACAGTGTGCCTTTAAGGCAATTTAAATGCCCGTTTGCTATGCACCGTGGATAAATCAGTATAAATATAAATTTCATAATCTCCTCGCTTCCATCCGGTTACATTAAGGTCGAGGTTGTAAGAGTTCTGGCCTGGGTTTGCAGGCATATTCCTTACGGGAGTTGCCATAACTACGCCGTTTTTGTTGCGGACATTAATAGTAATAACGGCATTGTTACGCAGGTAATAGTCAATTTCACCGATTACTTTCTCTGGAACATTAGAAAAGAGTGTAGCTGTATCGGTTTTATAAATTATGGAATACCAGGGTACTTCTTCCCCTTTAATATCGGCAAGGGTTTTTCGCAACAGGTGTATGGAAGCCATATCGTTGTCGTAAACGGAGCTCAGCGCATGGCCGTTGGAAAGTACCCATACAGCAGATTGCACAGCTGAAGCAGGAAAATTGTTTTTATCTATTACTTCGGCCAGCTTTTGCCAGTCGGGGGGTGCCATATAACCAATTTTAAATTTTAAGCCAGGGGTGGGCGACATGTCGTGACTTTCGCAACAAAAGCCATAGGCAGAAATCTTATGTGTAGCCAATGGGGGAATAATCATCTTTTTTGTTTTAACAAAATTTTAGGTTTTATGAATTTAAAATATTATTTTTACACCCGATAAGTAGTGAAAATGAATAAACTTTAAAACGAATAATACAAATCTAAACCTTAAATGTTATGAAAACACATAATTTTAGTGCCGGCCCTGCAGTTCTGCCGCAGATTGCCATCGAAAACACTGCTAAAGCCATTCTCGACCTCAATGGCATAGGATTGTCCCTCATCGAAATTTCACACCGCAGCAAGGATTTTGAAGCCGTTATTAATGAAGCCTTTGCTCTAATGAAAGAACTCCTTGATATTCCTGAAGGCTATCACATTTTATTCCTGGGTGGTGGCGCCAGCACACAGTTTGCCACTGTTCCAATGAACTTCCTGAAAACCAAAGCCGCTTATCTCGAAACGGGTGTATGGGCCAAGAAAGCCATTAAAGAAGCTAAAGGGTTTGGCAATACCGTTGTAGTGGCTTCCTCAGCTGACAAGAATTTTACTTACATCCCCAAAGGCTACGAAATTCCTAAGGATGCTGATTATTTCCACATTACAACCAACAACACCATTTACGGTACCGAAATCCGTTACGATATGGACAGCCCCGTGCCTTTGATTGCCGACATGTCGTCCGACTTCCTGAGCCGCCCCACCGATGTTTCAAAATATGTCCTGATTTATGGTGGAGCTCAGAAAAACATTGGCCCTGCAGGGGCTACTTTTGTTATTATCAAAGATGACTTTATGAACAAAATTGCCGACAGGCATATTCCTACTATGTTCAAATATTCGACACATACAGCCGAAGGAAGCATGTTTAATACACCACCAGTGATGCCCATTTTCACGATAAAGGAAACCCTGAAATGGCTGAAATCACTGGGTGGGCTTAAAACGATGGAAAAGATTAATATCGAAAAAGCCAGTATTTTGTACGATGCAATCGACAGCAGTAAAGTGTTCACCGGAACTGCTGAAAAAGATAGCCGTTCGCTTATGAATATCTGTTTTGTTATGAAGCCCGAATATGCCGAAAAAGAAGAAGCCTTCTTGACCTTTGCCAAATCAAAAGGTATGAGCGGCATTAAAGGTCACCGTTCTGTAGGCGGCTTCAGGGCATCCACTTACAACGCACTGCCCAAGGAGAGCGTTCAGGCGCTTATTGACTGCATGAAAGAATTTGAAAGAAGTTTATAAACCAAAAAATATATCTTATGAGAAAAGTACTCGTTGCAACAGACAAACCTTTCGCTCCCGTTGCAGTGAAAGGCATCAGGCAAGTGCTCGACGAAGCCGGTTACGAGCTTGTCCTCCTGGAAAAATACACTTCACAAAATGATTTTATTAACGCCGTAAAAGATGTGGATGCCGTTATTATCCGTAGCGACATAGCATCGAAAGAAGTACTTGATGCCGGCAACAAACTGAAAATTGTG
>JAKIYU010000245.1 GCA_022708385.1 Bacteroidota bacterium
AATTGATTTTCAGCAATTTACATCTGCCTTAGGCAGATAAGAGGCAAAATAAATTGCTGAAAAGCAATTCAACTTTACAAAAACAAACCTCATTAAGAAAATAATATCCAAAATACCTGCGTGAATAAAGCTTTTCATCAATTTTCAAAATTTTTATCGGACAACAGTGATTATGAATAAATAATATTTGCTCAAAAAGGATTGATGAAAATAATAAATGAAATTTTTTTGATTAAATTTGCCGCACACGAAATCATGAAACAAATTCTCTGTTAAACAGGCTAAAAACAAGTATGTAATTATTTAATGTTTAACAGCTTACCCTTGAAACTATATTGTTATGGCAAAGATATTAGTAATAGATGATGAAAGAAGCATAAGAAACACCTTGCAGGAGATTCTTGAGTTTGAAAAATTTACCGTGGATACTGCCGCTGATGGGATAGAGGGTCTGGAAAAAATTAAGGCGTCGGTTTACGAAGTTATATTATGTGATATTAAAATGCCTAAAATGGATGGCATTGAAGTGCTCGATAATATTTTTAAAATACGCCCCGATGCCACCGTGGTTATGATTAGCGGTCATGGTACCATAGAAACTGCTGTCGAAGCGATTAAGAAAGGGGCATTCGATTTTATTTCAAAACCGCTTGACCTTAACCGCTTACTGATAACCATTCGCAATGCTATGAATAAAACTGAGCTGGTGCAGGAAACGAAACAACTCAAGCGCAAGATAAGCAGAACCTACGAAATGATTGGAGAATCGCCTGAAATTAATTTCATTAAAGACTTAATTGCGCGGGTAGCGCCAACCGATGCCAGGGTTTTTATTACAGGCGAAAACGGTACCGGAAAAGAGTTGGTAGCGCGGTGGCTGCATGAGCAAAGTAACCGCTCAGCGGGCCCTTTTATAGAAGTGAATTGTGCAGCCATACCCTCGGAGCTTATAGAAAGCGAACTTTTCGGACATGAAAAAGGCTCGTTTACCTCTGCCATCAAACAGCGCAAAGGAAATTTTGAAATGGCCGACGGGGGCACCCTCTTTCTCGATGAAATTGGCGATATGAGTCTTGCTGCTCAAGCCAAAGTATTAAGGGCATTACAGGAAAACAAAATAACCCGTGTCGGCGGCGAAAAGGAAATTCCTGTTAACGTAAGGGTTGTGGCCGCTACAAATAAAAATGTGCAAAACGAAATTGATAAAGGCAATTTCAGAGAGGACCTGTATCACAGGCTCAGCGTTATTCTCATTCACGTGCCATCGCTTAATGAGCGCCAAAGCGATATCCCTTTGTTATCGGAGTATTTTTTAAAACTGGTCTGCGAGGAGCATGGTATGCCTCTTAAATCATTTACGCCGGATGCTCTGGAAGAATTGAAAAAAGTGCGCTGGACAGGCAACATCAGAGAGTTGAGAAATGTTGTTGAACGACTCGCTATCATGTGCGATAAAACAATAACCGGAAAGGATGTGCTTTGTTTTGCTCAGCCATTAAAAAAATAAGGGCTCTTTTGCGTGGTATTTTTATAAAGATATGCGATGTATAAGGATATAAAATATTTTAAGGGTCTTAATGCATTAAGGTTTTTTGCAGCATATTTGGTGGTGATGCATCATGCCGAGCAAATCAGGCTTAAAAACGGCCTGTTCAATCTGAAGCATCTTTCCCTTTTCAACAATGGTGGCCTGGCTGTTACCTTTTTTTTTGTGCTGAGCGGATTTCTAATTACATATTTGCTGTTAAAGGAATTAAATAGTACACGAGATGTTTCTATAAAGAAGTTTTATACAAGAAGAATCCTGAGAATCTGGCCTTTGTATTACCTGCTCGTGGTCATTGGAACAATGATTATTCCTTTTCTATTGGGCTTTATCAGTTATAATTATGAAATGCCCTACCGGTTTAAAGATGTATATCTGTATTATATATTCTTTACGCCCTTTATGGTCAACGTTATTTACGGCCATCATTTTCTGGAACCCCTGTGGTCGATAGGTGTAGAAGAGCTTTTTTATATTTTCTGGGCACCCTTGCATAAATTTTTTAAGAACCACATATTAAAGCTGATTCTTTCTGTTATTACAGTGAAACTGTTATTACTTATAATCCTGCCCTTTTTCAATCCCACATCGAACACGGTGCTGATTGTCGAGTATCTGCAGTTTGAAGCTATGGCCATAGGTGGTTTGACTGCTTACATAATATATAACAGGAAGCATGAGATTGATAACGGAATTTTATTTTCTGTACCGGCTCAGATAATCCTTGTGACATTTATTGTTTTAAGGATTTGTGCTTATTCCTATCTTTCTGAATCGAGCATTGTTTTTAAATTTCTTTTTACGTATCCGGTATTTTCAAGTTTTATAATGATAATTTCTTTTGCCTGGCTTATTGTTAATATAGCCCTGAATAAAAAATCAATCTTTAAATTAAACCATAAATTTTTAGAATTTTTAGGGGATATATCTTACGGTGTTTATATGTATCACATGCTTTTAATTTTTTGTTTCTTTCTGTTTTTCAAAAACACATTAGCAGGTATGAATAATTTGCTAGCAACAGTATTCTTCTATGTTATTATATCAGTGGGGGTTATAATCGTATCTCACGTGTCAAAAAAATATTTCGAGAACTATTTTTTGAACCTGAAAAGCAAATTCCAACCGGAAACAAAAAAGTAGTACGACAGAAATTTATTTACCTGAAATTCTGTCAAGAATAGCCGCAATTTTTCCTGTGAGGAAATCCATCTTGTAATGGTTAATATGGTTATGCTTTGAGACTGGTTGATTATATAAATATTTTTGAAAAATATCCGACAGGTAAGTCTTAATGCCATTTTTATCGTAATAATCTGCTGTAAAGCCGCACCCTGAATCTTTAATAATTGCAGCCGCATCGCCATCAACAGGGCCAATACAAAGTATGGGGTTGCCGCTTGCAAGGTATTCAAATAACTTATATGTAATCCTTCCTTTAGCGTCGGGCGTATTGTTAATTATCAGCAACAGTAGGCCTGCATTGTTCTGATGTTTTACAACTTCATCGTGGGTGGTATGTTTAAGTATATGGCAATACTGTGTAAGGTAGTGCTGCTCAATGCTTTTACGCACTTCAAAGTCGGTGTGCCCGATTTGCATGAACTGCAGTTTTGCCCTGAAAGCGGGATTTTCAGTACAGAGCTCATTTAAGGCAGCCCAAAGAGCTTCATGGTTACGGTCATTATTAAGTGAGCCGGTGTGACAAACGGTAAAATATTCGTTTATGCCTTTTTCTTCAGGGGCATAATCAGCGCTGTCGAAACCATTGGTAATAACTTCTGTGTTTTCGAATCCCAGTTGGTCGAAATACTTTTTCAGGAAGGGGCTCACAGTAGTAATGGCATCTGCATTTTCCAGTACGTTTCTTTCTAATTTTTTATGTCTGGCGTCGGCGAAGCGGGTCAGCATCAATTTGTTATAATAGTCGTTTAATCTCCAGCTGTCCCTGAAGTCAGCAAGCCAGGGTAAGTTAAACTTTTTTTTAAGGGCCAGTGCAATTAAATGCATGCTGTGGGGAGTGCCTGTTGAAACTATAGCGTCTATTTTTTCAGAGGCCAGAAATGCCGATAAATACCTTACGGATGGCTTAATAAAAAACATACGTGCATCGGGGATAAAAAAATTGCCGCGCAACCACACAGCCATTTTTTGTAACACACTTTGTCTTTTATTTTCGTTTAAAAAACCGGTTGCAATTTTTTCGTTTTTGCTTTTTCCTGTTAATTTGTTATAAAAGGCATAAGGTTCCCAAATCTTTTCTTTAAGCACCAATGCATTTTCGGGAATGTCGTTTAATGTTGAAGAATCAGTTTCCGTCCCACCAGGGTTCAATACGGTGTATATTACAGGTTCCCACCCAAAATTTCTAAGGTATTTCGAGAACTTTAACCATCGCTGAACACCAACGCCTCCGGTAGGTGGCCAATAATAAGTTATTATTAATACCTTTTTCATTCTTTTTTCTTAAGTTGCGGCTTGTAATGGTGATATCCTGCAACTATTAAGAACAGAATAAGCATAATTGAGCCGGCCAATGAAACTTTCTGGCCTGTATAATAAGAGGTAGGCCTGAACTCAAAAACGATGTCGTTTTTACCGGCAGGAACCACCATAGCCCTTAGGATATAATTTGCTCTGAAATGCTCGGCCGGCTTTCCGTTTATGGTTACTATCCAACCAGGCATGTAATAAATTTCCGAAAAAACGGCAAGTTGAGGAGAAACAGCCTGAGAAGCGTAAGTTAATTTGTTTGGTTTGTAATCAATGAGTTTAATGAAAGCGGTGCTGTCGTAATTAAAAGTTAA
>JAKIYU010000246.1 GCA_022708385.1 Bacteroidota bacterium
ACTTTGTCGCTAATCAAACCGATAATTACCTGACCGAATATTCCTGCTAGGGGGCCAGCTGCCCATACAATACCCACCTCGTGTATGTCGAGGTTGAACCGTGTACTCAGTATCCAGCTCAGCACCGCTATCTGTATTGAGAGGGCAAAGCCCATGCCTGTGGCCGGTAAGGAGAGCAGCGCATAAAAACTATTTGTCAGCCGTTTCTGTATATCTAACATATCATTAAGTCTTTTAATAATTCATGGTAACTGTATCATGCTTTTTCGGAACTTCTGTTCGCTGCGTAGAGCGCAGCTCCTATGATGCCAGCATTGTTTTCGAGCAGGGCGGGGAGGAGGGTGGCACGTGCCGGTGTAAGATGCCTGCTGAACTTCTCAAACTTACGACTGATGCCGCCGCCCAGTATGATGGTGTCGGGGTTGATGTAATTTTCAACCAGCATCAGGTACTTATTAAAACGCAGTGCCCATTCTTTGAGTGTCAGGTTTTTGACCTTGCGTACCTGTGCCGATGCATATTTCTCGGCAATAATGCCTTTGGGCATGAGCAACTGCCCTAGTTCCATATTGGGAATCAGGTGCCCGCCGAAAAAGACTGCCGAACCAATGCCGGTACCAATAGTCAGCAGCAGCACAACCCCTTCGCGATCTCTGCCGTTGCCGAAAGCCATTTCAGCTAATGCGGCCGCATCGGCATCGTTAAGAACAAAAAGCGGAAGGGCAATCTTTTCTCCGAAATAAGCAGCCAGGTCGGTGCCTATCCAACCGGAGTCGATGTTGCTGGCTGTAGAGATGATGCCATTGCTCACTACGGCAGGGAAACCGAAACCAACGGGGCCGGTCCAGCCAAAATGTTCAATCATGGCTTTTACAGCATCCCTGACGTCAGCTTTGTGAGCTCCTTCAGGTGTTTCAATGCGAAAACGCTCCGTGAGCAGCAGTCCCTGTGCCGTGTCAACAACAGCTCCTTTGATGCCTGAGCCGCCTATGTCTATACCAAGGATTTCCATGAGGTTGAGTTAAATGGGTTTGTGTATGTTTACATTTTACTTTTTACAATGTCAATAACTTCTTTTTCGGCTTCCATAGTCCTGTTCAATATTTCATCTGCTTTGTCGTCGAGCCCTGCAGCATTTATTTTTACATTAAGATAGGCTCCGTAAACAGCAGTACGTATGCATAATGCACCGACGCCGGCGTCGCTTACCGAGTTGGGGTTGCCTGTTTCGGCCATGGCTTTGGCTATAGGCATGGCTTCAGCAGCTTTCTGCATAACCCTGAATGGAATCTCAATGGCATATTTTGAGGCTTCTTTGATGGCTGCGCTGCGTGCTGCTTTTTCTTCATCGGTTGCTTTAGGCAGGCCAAATGCGTCCATTATTTTGTTAAAGGCGTTGGTGTCTTCATCCACCAGGTAGAGGAGCTCATCTTTTAATTTCTGACCTTTTTCAGCCCAATCCGAAAACTCTTTCCATCGCTCATCCCAGCCTCTTTTGTGCGACGACAGGTTGGCTACCATAGTGGCCAGTGAAGCCCCTAGTACTCCGGCATAAGCCGAGATGGAGCCGCCACCGGGTGCAGGCGATTCGGAGGCTGTTTCATCTGCAAAAGCTACCAGATTCATGCCCACAAGGCGTTTTTTCTTCTTGTCGGCCAATACGTATTCAATAATTTTTTCTTCGGGATTGAAAGGTTTAAGGTCGTCAAGACCCAGTGATTTGACAGCTATTTTTATAATCTCTTTTTCGGAAATGCCTACCGAACGCTGTTGTTTTAAGAGGAAGTATTTACCTGCATCGAGCATGGCTTTGAGGGGTATAAGGCCCACAAGCTCAGAACCGGTAACACGTATGCCCCTCTCTGCTGCCTTCTTGCATACCTCATCGAAAGCGATATGCACAGGAGTAATGCTTATGTTGGTCAGGTTCATGGATATCTGGGCGATACCATATTCTTCAATAAACCACCCTATGGCTTTAACTGATTTCAATGTACCGGGTATAGTCACTGTGTTGCCTTTCTCGTCCTTTACTGTGCGTCCTTTTTCTCTCACATCAAAGGCAATCGCATTGGCACGACGGGTAGATGTGGTGTTGAGGTTTACATTATAAGCAACAAGAAAATCTCTAGCGCCAACAGCTGTGGCTCCTGCTTTGGCATTAAATATAGCAGGTCCGAAATCGGGCTTCCATTCCGGTTTTTGTAATTTATCAGGCAGGGCTTCGTACTCTCCCGAACGGCAATAGGCCAGATTACGACGTTCTTTGCTGAAAGCGGCATTTTCGTAACAATAAACGGGTATGTGAAGCTCATTGCCAACACGCTCGGCAAGTTTACGCGCATAGATAACAGTTTCCTCCATAGTGATGTTTGAAACGGGCACAAAAGGACAGACGTCGGTAGCGCCCATACGCGGGTGTTCACCTTTGTGTTTGCTCATGTCAATTAATTCTGAAGCCTTTTTAATTGCCCTGAAAGCCGCTTCAACCACTTCGTCCGGCGTTCCTACAAATGTAACAACAGTTCTGTTGGTGGCTTTACCGGGGTCAACATCCAGCAAGGTAACTCCCTCTACGGCTTCTATCTGGTCGGTTATCTGTTTAATAATACCCATATTCACACCTTCACTGAAATTGGGTACACATTCTATAAGTTTTTTCATGGGAATTTGCTTTAAAAAATTTATGCAAAAGTAATAAAATAAGTGAAGTGAAGTTCGGAATTAGAAGTGTGAAGTTTGAAGTGTGAAGTTTGAAGTAAGCCTGACGGGTGTGGACACTAAAATACCGAATGCAGAATATCGGATGATGATTTCAGAAGTGTGGGGAATTGAATTCGAATCAAAAATAGGCGCTTTCTTGTTGGCAGACAGGTTCGCTATTTGATATATGGCTGGCTGCTTACATAGCATACTTTCAATAACTATCGGAAACGTCTCTTTTGCGACCTTAGCTAAGAATTACGCAGAGAACACCAAAAACCAATTTTGAGTGAAATGAGTTTGATATTTGAAGTCGGCTTTAAGTGTACATTATGTGATATTGAGAGGGCGGAGTAGCAAACGGATACCACACTTCGTATACGGGCATTGCCGTTTACATCGAGCATTTCAGAAAGTGCATCATATCCGATAACTGTTTCCCGGTTTAAAGGACTGTAATTGCATTATTTCTGATGGAATCTTCAGTACCATTACTGCTGTTGTTAAACGAAAATTTTTAATGAATTTAATTTTATTAATGTTTATTTCTTGGAACAAAAAAATTACTATCATTGTATTCTAATATTTTAATGCTTAATTAACAACAATATGTCAAGAGTTGTATATTTATCAGAGGCTGCATCAATAGGTATACATGCTATGATTCTTATTGCACAGTCTGATATCTTGGTTAAAGTTACAGATATTGCCAAAGTTACAGGTGCATCTAAGAACCATCTGTCCAAAGTCATGCAAAGACTTGTAAAAGATGAACTAATAAAGTCAACAAGAGGCCCCAGCGGGGGCTTTGTTATCAATAAAAATCTCGATGAGATTACCTTGCTTGACATCTATGAATCGATTGAAGGAAAATTATTGAATACAGGATGTCCGCTCAACAGAAAAATATGCCCTTTCGGCAAATGCATAACGGGCGGTATTATGAATAAAATGACAAACGATTTTATACAATATTTTAAAAATCAAACTTTAAATGAATTTATAAATAACAAAAAACAAAACTCAAATAAATTCAAATTGCAAAATTCTAAACTTTAAATTTCAAACTTCAAACTTCAAACTTTAAAACAATAAACATGAAAAAACTAATGCAATGGCTGCTTTTAAAAGCTTTTCTTCTGATTATGTTACCTGTAGTAACTGCCCAGACTATCGACCCTGATGCCCTTGATGGTAAAATTTACATGAAATTCAGGGATGACATCACTTTTAATATACCTTCAAAGCGCGACAAAGTAAGTTATCAGCATATTGATGCCTTGAAACCATTATTTGCAAAATATGGCGTTACAAGAATCAGCAAGCCTTTTTATACAGCTCAGGACAGCAAGCTGCAGAAAACTCTGGCTATTGAATTCAGCAATTACGGTAAAGTTTCCGAACTTATAAGGGAGCTTGAGATGAGTCCTGCTGTTGAATACGCGGAAAAAGCCCCCATTTTCAAGTTGCACCACACACCCAACGACCCTGCATATAGCACGGCAGGCAACAGATGGCATCTCGATAAAATTAATGCTTCTACAGCCTGGGACATTACCAAAGGAAGTGCTAATGTAATCGTGGCGGTAGTTGACAATGCTATCTGGACCGGACATCCCGACCTGGCAGGAAAAGTAGTGGCCAAAATA
>JAKIYU010000247.1 GCA_022708385.1 Bacteroidota bacterium
AAGTAAGAACCTTAAGAAGTAGTTTTAATGAGGATTGTCAGAGGATTATAACTGAAAAATTATACAACATGGGGAAATGGATACCTGCCTCAAAAAACGGAAAGCCTATTAAAAGTGAAAGAATTATTGAAATTAAATACCGATTGAAAGGTTGACTTTATTGTTACTTTTACATTTAATTGTTTAATAATGATTTACCCGCTCGGCGAAGTTTTGTGAGCAGATAAGTGCGATGGCTAACTTCGTCGGATAATAAAAGTTAGTTTTCAAACTAACAAAAATGGCTTATATTAGACAAAATTAATGACATTACGACGAAGTCTGCCCGCTCACAACAGCTCCTACACGATACTTCGCCAGGTGTGATTAGAATCAGTGAACACCTTTAAGCGTTTTTTAAAAGCCGCTATCTCAGATACATTATTTTTTCTGAGACTATCTTCTCATCTGCCGTTTGAAGATTTACAATGTAAATACCCCCTGCAAAATCCTTAGGGTTCCACGAAAAGGTTCCCGTTCCTTTTTCAATAGGGGTATTAAATATTTGTCTCCCGTTTATATCACAGATGTTTAACAAGCCCTCAAAATCTTTATTGAAACTGATATTAAAAATTTCTTTCGACGGGTTAGGTATAATTTGCATTTTAAGTGGCGTTCCTTCTGGTATATTATCATTGAGAGAGGCATTAACAGGCTTGCCGATGGCCAGTGTATATTCCCCTTCTTTTAAGGTATCGGTTATCAGATAGCCGGTTGTATTATTGCCCGTTCGAGTAAAAGTTTGAATTTTCCAGTCATCGGCTGCATTCTTCCTGTAAAGCAACAATAATGAATCGGAGGTGCTGCTGAAAAGCGTATTGTCGAGCCATCCATTGCTTGCCAGGCTTGTTGTAACAGGTGTGGTGCGGTTAAAATAAAATTTCCCCGTGGCTTTTAAACCTTCCAAATTTAAACCTTCAACGCTCCAGTACCTGTAACCGGATAAACGCATAATATCGGGATTAGGCACTTTTAAACTGTCGGGGGGCACCCAGTGGTGCGAAACACGTATCAGCACTGAATCAGTAACCTGCGATACATTTGTCTGAAAATGTGTTTCAGGAAATGTCAGCAGGCCGCTTTGTTTTATCAGGTGAGTGTAAGACGTGGTTGCAAAGCAAGATTTTTCATTAAAATTTACAAGCACTTTCTGAGGATTAAAATTTAAGATAAAGGTTTTATGTGCAGTAATGCCTGAAACTGTCATGGTATCACTGTGCATCCCCCAGGCCTGGTCAAAAAAAGTAAGCTCTACAAGCTCTTGCTGTGCATACTGGGTTCTGCCATTTAGCTTTTGTTTCACATACACATCCACGCTGTAATTACCATTTCCCAAATTGTTTACCGAAAAAGAATCAATGCTGAAATCGGGAAACCCGCCGGTATAATACCAGTTATTAAAAAAATCATCCATGTTTTTTTGAGTATAAGCCGATAAGAATTCCTTCATCTGAACAGTAGAAACATCCTTAAAATTATTTGCATTAAGAAATGCCGTAATACCGTTAAAAAATAGCGAATCGCCCAGATATGTCCTGAGATTATTGGCCACAAGAGCTCCTTTATCGTAAACTGTTCTGCAGTAGGTACGGTCAACAGGGATGTTGTGCATAGGCAAATAGCCGCCATCCACCACATGGGCCATTTGCAGTACTTGTTTATGAATGCTTCTGATGTAGTCTCTTACATAAGCATTTCCTATGAGGTTTTCAAAGAAAATAAATTCACAAAAACTTGCCCAGCCTTCATTAATCCACATATCGCCTGCGTCGTTACAGGTTATGAGGTCGCCAAACCAATGGTGCGACAGTTCATGGGCCATAAGGTCATCGTAGGTTGTATTACCTGTAATACAGGCATTGGGATAAGCTATACTTGTGGCATGCTCCATGGAACCGGAATTAAAAAAAACACCCACATAACCTACCCTTTGCCATTGATAGGGGCCAAAGTGTGTTTCGAAAATCTGCAGGGCCGTTTTTAAATGGGTAAACGTACCCGCTACCTTGGCACTATCCTGCGGGCGCACATATATTTCGATGGGAATATTCCTTTCGATACCCTGATAGACATCCGTTACAACAGCATACCTGCCAACGGCAACTGAAGCGAGATAAGTGGGCACGGGTGACGATAAATACCAATGGTATGTTTTGGTACTGTCGCCATTGTCCGAAGCATTCTGTAAAACGCCTCCGCAAACAGCCATACTCTGCGCATCAACCCTTATGTAACAATCGTAGGTAGCCCTGTCAACAAAATCGTCTATACACGGAAACCACACCCTGCCATAATTATGGGGTATAGCGTCGAAGCCAACGCCTAAATTAAAAGCCGAAATGTTATCCGTTCCGAAATAAAAACCACCCCACCCCGAATTGTCCTCTACAGGTTGTCCGCCATAATAAACAGTAATATCAAAAGTATCACCTGCATTAACCGGCTGCAACAAATCAATGGTTAACTTCTCACCTGCCTGCTGAAAAGCCAGCAGGTCAGCACCCGATTTTACAGAGTCAACTACAAGGGCCAGCAAATCAAGTGACAGTTCACTCACATTGTTAATCTTAGGAGTAACTGTAAGTATTGTGTAACCATCAATGTGCTTACCTTGAATATTAAGAACATTAAGGTGTATATCGTAATGAAGCACATCCAGAGTATCTGAAAACGATTTTTCGGATTGCGCTTCTGTCTTATGCACAAAATTTAAATTCAGTGCAATAAATACAATTAATCCCAATAAATTTTTCATAATTCTCATTTATCTGTAATAAATAATTCTGATTTTTGGCTCAGCAATATACAACCTGTCGTTCAACGAGCCCTGCACATGGATTTTTTCTTTTCCATCAAGCGCCTTTACAGTAATCAGTTTCCCAGTGACTTCAATGCGTTTTCCTTTATAAGCATCAAACAGGCTATCACTCAGTTCAATATAATACTCATTAATTCTGTATCCCGATTTGGTTCTGTTTGTATCGAGAATACCTTGTGTGATAACCTCTTTTAATGTGTCATTTGCAGCAACCTGGGCATAAATAGAGGGGAGCTGAAAAGAAAAAAAGAGCAATAGCCCCACTTTAATAAAGATTTTTTTCATAGACCATTATTTTAAGCAATGATTTTTCGCACAATTAATTACAAAGTTATTAAAATTTCTGATGGCATAATTTTAGTTAATTTTGCCGAACATTTAAAAGCCTAAAGCCATGAAAAATCTCATTCTTAAAACCCCGGCAATTTTACTTCTGGCATTTACAGCCCTGTATTTCCAGTCGTGCAAGACCCGTTCATTTACCACAACTTTTCTTGAGCCGGCCGAAATTATTATTCCACAACATATAAAATCAGTTGGTGTTCTTAACCGCTCACTTCCCGACAAACAGGATTTATTACTTAATATTCTCGAAGGCTTCATTACCGGTGAATCCATTTCAGCCGACAGGGAAAGTTCTGTTAATGCTATCAGGGGAGCCGTTAACACCCTCAATGCCAACCCGCGTTTTAAAGCTGTTTCGCTCGAGGGTGAGGATTTCAGAGGCACAGGCACAAAACAGTTTGCTGTGGCGCTCGATTGGGCAGTCGTTGACAAACTGTGCAAAAAATACGGCGTGGACGGCCTGGTGGTGCTCGAAACTTACGACAGTGATATTATCATTGGCAGAGACTCGCGTGTAAGGACAGAAACCAAAGACGGGCGTGAGGTTACATTTACTGAATATTTAGCTAATTTAGGTATTCGTTCCAATGCCGGCTGGAGATTTTACGACAATGTAAAAAAACAAATCATTGACCAGCAGGTATTTACCGACGAAAAGCATTTTTCTTCCAGCGGCTTAACGCCCGAAGAAGCGCTTGGCAAACTGCCCCCCAAAAGAAGAGCGCTTAACGATGCAGGTATTTTCTCCGGGGAGATGCTGGCTTTCAGAATTTCGCCCAAATGGCTGAATGCATCACGTTTTTACTTTGTAAAGCCCCGTAAGGAAGAAGCCTTTGAATATGCAAAAAGGTATGTTATTTCAAAGCAGTGGAAATCGGCCGCCGATACATGGTTGCCGCTGACAAGCTCACCTGACAAAAAAATAGCCGGAAGGGCCTGCCACAACATGGCTGTAGCTGCCGAAATGGAAGGTAATCTTGAGGAAGCTATAAAATGGGCACAAAAAGCCTACGTTATAAACGACATAAAAAAGAGCAGAAGTTACCTGCATGAATTAAACAGACGTAAAGCTGACCAGGCACTGCTTAAGGAGCAAATGGAAGGGAAGTAAATCATACCCACTAAAAAAAGAGGTTGTC
>JAKIYU010000248.1 GCA_022708385.1 Bacteroidota bacterium
TGGCACGCCGCCCCTGTGGTCGACGACAGGTAGGTGAGGGAGGACTGGGCCGGTGAAAAATACTGCAATAAAACGAACAGCAGGGAGAGTGGAAATGCTTTTCTCATGTTTAAGTTTAATAAAGGGTGTTTTTCTACAAATATTTTATAAATTTAATTATTACATTAACTAATAATGTCTGTCAATAAAAATTTTATTAAAATATTTCTGTAAACAGAAATAAATGTTGTATTTTTGTTTCTGTAAACAGAAATAAATTAATTTTACTATATTATAACTTATGGAAAAGAACAAATTATTCAGCATACTCAACGACTGGAATTACTGGGACAAGCCCATGCCTGAGTTTTTTCCACGTGATGAGTACCAGCAAAAAATCAATCATTACCTTAAAACAGGAGAGGTTATAGTACTGCGAGGAATACGCAGGTCAGGAAAATCTACCCTGATGATCAATCACATCAGACAGTTGATAAACAACGGCGTTAAAATTAAGGAGATACTTTTTGTAAACTTTGAAGACCCCCGATTCGAAGGTGAACTGAACAGCGAACTTCTGGAGCAGATTTTTGAGGTTTACAAAGAGTTTGTGAATAATGAAATCAAACCCCATATATTTCTTGACGAGGTGCAGCACGTAGCGCAATGGGAAAAATGGGTACTGGCAGGTTATGAACTCAACAGAGCACAATTTTATGTAACAGGCTCTTCTTCAAAACTCCTGAGCAGAGAATTTGGTACTGCACTCAGCGGCCGTTTTCTTGCCATCGACGTATTCCCTCTTGGCTTTAAAGAGTATCTTCTGTTCAATAATTTGACCTTGCCGGATAAATCTGCCGTTATTACCCAAAAATTACTTTACAAAAAAAACTTTAATAATTATCTGAGAGCGGGTGGTTTCCCAAAAGCCTGCACCCTTGATGACGACTTGCGAAGGCAGGAGATTTTAATGTATTACGAAACCATTATCCTGAAGGATATAGTGGCCCGTCATAACCTGAAAAACTATGAGAATGTAAAAAGAGTGTCACTCTATTTATTGTCAAACATAGGCAAACCCTTTAACCTGAATAAGGTAAGAAAATCGCTTACGCTTTCATACGACCTTGCCGACAAATATTTCGAATACCTGAAAGATACCTATCTATTGTTTGAGGTCTATAAGTATGACTTTTCGCTGAACAAACAATATGCAAACTGCCGCAAGGTTTATTGCATTGATAACGGCATACTGACAAACACTTCATTCAGGATTTCAGAGGACTACGGCAGATACCTTGAAAATCTTGTTTTTATAGAATTATTACGATGTGGTCATGAAGTGTATTTTTACCAGGGGAAAAAAGAGTGCGACTTCGTCATCAGACAGGGGATTAACATTGGGCAAGCTATACAGGTATGCTACAGCCTTGCTGAGGATATGACTAAAAAAAGTGAAGTCCAGGGACTGATGGAAGCGATGAAAACCTATGGATTGAAGAAAGGATATATTCTGACAGAAGATGATGAGTATGAAATGAATATTGAAAACTTTTCTATCATGGTTAAGCCTGTTTGGAAATGGTTGCTGGAAAACAATAAATAAATACTATGAATTGCCATCGTTTGATTTCTTTCCAAATCTTTTCTAAGGGGTTGAACAGAACTTCTGCACGGCTCTGAAAAAGCCAAAATACTGAAGTGTGCCGACCGCATCTGTAACCTTATTGACCTGCAGCAAGCCCTGATAAAGGACGATTCCATTATGAAAACACTCCGGGATACACAGGAATACGTTTACCCTATGGCCCTGCAGGTTAACCCTGATTTTGCCATTGAAATCAAAGACCTTATAGACAAAAAAAGAAATCAATTTTTGTTTGATTTTTGATAATTTTGGGGAAAATATGCGACAATGAGAAGACTTCTTGTGATTTTATGTGTATTTACCTCGGTATTATCTTTTGCCCAGCAATCCGTCAAAAACGCTGTGAAGCCCGATGTCTTTTACAGGTTTGATGGCGCTTTTATCAACCTTGAAACACTCGTAAAAGTTGAACTGAAGGCGGATACACTTAAGACATTTAAGGAGCTGAGCCCTTACAGCCTGCGTCTGAAAGCGCCTTTGTGGTTTGGAACTTATCCGGGCGAGGTGGTGCTGAAGAACAAGATGTTTCAGTTGCTGAACAAGAATATTTTCATTACAAACTACACCCCCGGAACCGATATGGGGATGTATAACAGCAATGCCTCACCCCAGAACACTGCGGGTACGTCACAGAATTTTTTGCTTCCCACTTCGCATGTGGCTGTGCATATACAGAAACTGGAAAAAAATCCCATGTATGCCATTAAGGTGTATGATGAAAAAGGCGCCGTTAAATACACTTTTTCGCTGGCCCATACCATGATTGAAAATGAAAATAATGGTTTTACTTACTATCCGTTCCTCAACTATTTCGATTACAGCGATGAACATCTGGTATTTACATCGGATAATAAAGCTTATTCCCAAACGTACCTCCTCGACCTCAAAACCGGAGAGCAAACCGCTTATAACTATATCATTGCTGGCATCATACGCAGCGCCGACGAGAAGAAAGTGACCGGCTTTGTCGAAATCAACGAAGAGAAGGGTACGTTCAATGTCAATACCGACGAAAAAAAATGGTCGGCCCCGCTCAGGAGCAAGTTTTACGACGAAGCCGAAACCCTGGTCAGCGATAGCATTATTGTTATTGCCACCTATCCGAAGATAGCCACAGGATCCGCTTTGTCAGCGTATAATTTCAATACGGGGAAACTTCTGTGGAATGCCGAAGTTGAACAGATCAATGCAGACCACTCGCAGTATTATAACAAAGTGTTGCTGAGCAAATACAAGGATAAGGTTATTATGGAGGGTATCGAAGCTAATGGCGCTTATTTACAGGTGTTCGATATAACAAGCGGAAAAAGACTTTTTTCACTCATACCTCAATAAAAAAATAAATTGTTTTTTGTTTTTTTGTAGGTTTGTAATCCCAAAATAAAATACAAACATTTTATGTCAGGTCACAATAAATGGTCCACCATCAAGCGTAAGAAAGGCGCTGCTGATGCCAAAAGGTCGAAGATTTTTTCGAAGATTATTAAGGAAATTTCCGTTTCAGTTAAGGAGAGCGGGCCTGATCCCGATGCCAACCCCCGCCTGCGCTTGGCAATTGCTAATGCCAAAGGGGCCAATATGCCCAAAGAAAACATTGCAAGGGCCATCAATAAAGCTTCGGATAAGGATGGCGCCACATTTTCGGAAGTCAATTACGAGGGCTATGCCAATTACGGGGTAGCTGTTTTTATTGAATGTCTCACGGATAATACCCAACGCACGGTAAGCAATATCAGATCGTTGTTCAACAAATACAACGGCAACCTTGGTACCAACGGCTCCCTGAGTTTTATTTTCGACCGCAAGGGTATTTTTACGGTGCCCAAAGGCAACCTCGTAGAAGACGATTTTATGATGGAAGTGATTGATGCCGGCGCCGAGGATGTCGAAAGCGATGAGGAATTTTTCACCATTATCACGGCCATGGAAGATTTTGGCAGGATGTTAAAAAAACTCGAGGACATGAAAATTGAACCCGAAAGTGCCTCCCTGCAACGCATTCCCAGGACCACTGTTAAGCTCGATAATGATGCGGCGCAGAAAGTCATGCGGCTAATCGAAGCCTTCGAGGACGACGACGACATACAGAATGTGTATCACAACCTCGAACTCAGTGATGCGCAAATGGATATAGTGTAAACTCCAACTCCAAACTCCAAACTCCAAACTTCAAACTTCAAACTTCACACTTCACACTTTAGGCACTTTAGCTCACTTCTTTTCCCCCCCGGGTATCGCTTCAATCAGTTTCTGCGTATAAGGGTGTTGCGGGTGGCTGTACAGGGCGTCGGCTTCGTTTGTCTCTACAATTTCGCCCTGTTTCATAATGATGATTCTGTCCGCCAGGTATTTGACAACCGAAAGGTCGTGCGAGATGAAGATGTAGGTCAGACCGAATTCGGTTTTCAGGTGTTGAGCAGGTTGAGCACCTGGGCCTGCACCGACACATCTAGGGCTGAGACCGACTCATCGCAGATGATAAATTCCGGCTCCATGGCCAGTGTGCGGGCTATGACGATGCGTTGCCGCTGTCCACCCGAGAATTCATGCGGATATCGGTTGTAGCAACCGGCGTCGAGGCCCACCTTTCCGAGCAGGGTGAGTACTTTTTCCCTGCTTTCTTTGCTGCTGCCCACCAGTTTGTGAACCCGCATGGGCTCTGCTATGGCTTCCCCTACTGTAAGGCGCGGGTTGAGCGATGAAT
>JAKIYU010000249.1 GCA_022708385.1 Bacteroidota bacterium
ATTCTATTTCTTCAGGCTCAGGATGCTTACTCAGATAATTGTCTAAAACAACCTGGTGTATAAAGCCGGTATAGCCTGTCCAGTTATCTTCGGGCAATGGCTCCGAAAGCGCCAGGTTAAATTTAAAATTGGGAAATTGTTTTTCAATATCTCTGAAATGATCTTCGTAAAAAACCTCTCTTAACGAACGGGCGCCATACCAGTAGCTGACTTTTCTGTCCGATTTTTCGGTATGGAATAAATGAAAAATCTGCGAACGTAAGGGGGCCATACCGGCTCCGCCGCCTATATAAAGCATTTCATTTTTTGTCTTTTTAATGTGAAATTCGCCGTAGGGTCCCGATACCATTACTTTGTCGCCGGGTTTACGAGAAAAAATATAGGATGAACAGATACCAGGGTTAACATCGGCAAATTTATTCTTTGCCTTGTCCCAGGGCGGTGTGGCAATACGAATGTTCAACATGACAATGTTACCTTCGGCAGGGTGGTTCGCCATGGAATAGGCTCTGTAAATAGGCTCCGGATTTACCATCTTCAAATCCCACATGCCAAACTTATCCCAGTCTCCCTTAAACTTTTCATCAACCACCATGTCTTTAAAACTAACTTCACATTTGGGAACATCAATCTGAATATAGCCTCCCGATTCAAATTCGAGACTTTCTCCCTCGGGTAACTTTACAACAAATTCCTTGATAAATGTAGCTACATTGTTATTTGATACAACTTCACATTCCCATTTTTTAATGCCAAATATTTCAGCAGGTATTTTGATGTCCATATCTTGCTTTACCTTTACCTGACAGCCCAAACGCCAGTTGTCGTTTATTTGTTTTCGTGTAAAAAAGCCAACCTCTGTTGGTAGTATGTTGCCACCGCCTTTCTCAACCTGGCATTTGCCACATGCAGAAGGAAGAAAAATTTTCTGTTCGGATAACGTACTTAATAAAGAAGTTCCTGAAATAACTTCAATAGTGCGTTCGCCATTTATACTCACTTTTACCGGCCCCGATGGTACCAGCTTGGCTTTGGCATAAAGCAGTACGATAATTAAAAGCAATAGTATAAATAAAAATACAACAACACTGATGACAACTGTTGTTACTATTCCCATAAGCAAGATATTCAAATTAAGCATCTTTCTGTTTTTATAATTTTATACCTAAAAAACTCATAAAAGCTATTCCCATAAGTCCTGTTATAATAAAGGAAATGCCTAAACCTCTCAGTGCAGGTGGAATATGAGAATATTGTAGTTTTTCCCTAATAGCCGCTATAGCTACTATAGCCAGCATCCAACCTATGCCCGAGCCCAATCCAAATGAGGTGGCCTCCCATATCGTGGCGTATTCTCTTTCCTGCATAAATAATGCTCCGCCCAAGATAGCACAGTTTACAGCTATCAATGGAAGAAAAATCCCCAGTGAGGAATACAAAGGTGGCGACACCTTCTCGATGAACATCTCAACTAACTGAACCATGGAGGCAATGATGGCAATAAATATAATAAAAGATAAATAACTCAGGTCAACCTCTTTAAAACTATCTCCTAGCCACGAAAGTGCCCCCGGCGCCAGTAAGTACTTCTCAGCCAGGTAATTTATGGGAACCGTTATACTTAACACAAAAACTACGGCTATGCCCAAACCCGTTGAAGTCTTCACAGTTTTTGAAACGGCCAGATAGGAGCACATGCCCAGAAAATAGGCAAATACCATATTGTCTATAAATATGGATTTGATAAAAATATTCAGATTTTCTTCCATATTAACTCAAATAAAGATTAACTGATATCAATAAGATTTTTACGCCTCGAACGTTGCCACCATATAATTAAACCAATAATGATAAGCGCAGTGGGAGGTAGTATCATAAGCCCGTTATTGACATAAAATCCGTTGTTTTTTGCATATAGGGATGCAGGAATGATACTATATCCCCAGATTGTTCCTGAACCAAGTAATTCACGAAAAAAAGCCACAACAATTAATATTAATCCATAACCAAAGCCATTGCCCAACCCGTCAATAAAAGAGGGAAAAGGCTTGTTGGCAAGTGCAAAGGCTTCAAGCCTTCCCATGATTATGCAGTTGGTTATTATTAATCCCACAAAAACCGATAATTGCTTACTTACATCATATACAAAGGCTTTGAGAAACTGGTCAACAATGATTACCATAAGTGCAACAACAACTAGCTGTACAATAATTCTGATTCTCGATGGAATACCATTGCGCAAGAGTGAGATTATCAGATTTGAAAAAGCTGTTACTACAGTTACTGATAGAGCCATAACAAAAGCAGGCTTGATTTTTACAGTAACCGCCAGTGCAGAACAAATTCCCAAAACTTTTACCGTTATAGGGTTGTCGTCTCCAAAAGGGGCTAAAAATAATTTGCCTATCTTGCCCGACAGAAATGAAAATTTACTCATGATTATTGGTATTTTTTAATGTCTTAAAATAATTTACATAAAATCCGACATTTTCCTTCAGCATCATATTTACGCCATTACTTGTTATAGTCCCACCTGATATCGCATCAACCCCATGTATGTCTCCTTTGGGTGCCCCCCCTTTAATAACATGCACGGAAACAAAGTTGCCGTTGTCGTCGAATATTTTTTTGTTTATAAATTGTTCCTGAAAAGCGCGCGTAGAAATTTCTGCGCCTAATCCGGGCGTTTCTGATTTATGGTCAAACAGAGCGCCAAATACTGTGTTTAAGTCATCGTTAAAAGAAATATAGCCCCAAATGGCTCCCCACAAACCACGTCCCCATAACGGTACAATGTAGTGTCGCTTACCGTCGTCGGTTTCAGCTATAAATAAAGGCATTTCCCTCTTACTAATATCTTTCTTTAGTTCGTCTTTCAGTTTTACGTCAAAAGCAGATCCTTGCCTATAAGTTCCATCATTTTTTATCAGAAGCTCTTCTTTTATGTACTTTTTATACATATCCTGTGATTCTTTCTTATTACTTTGAATATTGATGGATGTAAGAATATTTTGTATTTTCTCTGTACGTATATTGGCTTCCTGAAAGGGTTTCAGAATAAGTACAACAATTGATAATGTAATGGCAACCACCACCACCATGACTACTGAATAAATAAAAATATATCTGTTGCTGTGCATAGTATCAATGATTTGTTGTTTTAACTAAATTAGACCTTTTGAGCCTTCTTTTTATATGAGCTTCAATTACATAATGGTCAATAAGCGGGGCAAATGTGTTCAGGAGTAAAATTGACAACATCATGCCTTCGGGGTAAGCAGGGTTTAGCACTCTTATAAGAACCGCAAAAGCACCTATTAACAAGCCGTAAATAACTTTTCCCGTGTTTGTCTGTGCTGCAGTTACAGGGTCGGTTGCCATAAACACAGCTCCAAAGGCAAAGCCGCCTATCACAAGATGGTAATGAGCAGGAAGCATCATATAGGAATTAGCACCCCATAAATTAAAAAGCAAACCCGTTAAATAGCCTCCTGCAAATACAGAAATCATTATCCTCACACTGCCAATGCCAGTAAATATAAGAAAAACTGCCCCAATTAATATGGCTATTGTAGAGGTCTCACCTACAGAGCCGGGTATAATTCCCACAAACATGTCCCAGAATGAGGGCAGGTGTGTTGTTTCGCCCGATGCTACCATGGCCAACGGTGTTGCACCTGAGTAGGCATCGGCTTTTTCGGCTATCCAAACCATATCTCCCGACATATAGGCAGGGTAGGAAAAAAATAAAAAAGCCCGAGCCAGCAATGCAGGGTTAAATATATTCATTCCTGTGCCTCCAAAGACCTCTTTCCCAATAATTACAGCAAATGCTGTAGCCAGAGCCAGCATCCATAAAGGAATATCGGGAGGTACAATAAGCGGTATCAGCATTCCTGTAACCAAAAAGCCTTCATTTACCTTATGGCCGCGTATCTGGGCAAAAGCAAATTCAATAGATAATCCTACTACATACGATACAATTAAAAGCGGCAATACTTTTATTATGCCAAATATTAACTTGTCGAAAAGCATATCTGTAATAGAATGAAACACCTGTCCTTGTGATAAATAATGCTGGTGTCCCACATTCCATATACCGAAAATCAAGGCAGGCATCAGGGCTAGTATTACCATGCTCATTGTTCTTTTAAGGTCTATGGCGTCCCGAATATGCGAACCCTTTTGTGTGGTATGATTTGGAACAAACAAAAATGATGAAAAGGCATCAAATGTCGATTCCAGATAGGGAAATTTTCCTCCCTTCTTAAATTGCGGCTCTAATTTGTCAAGAAATTTTCTCAGAAACTTCATTTATGTGTTAATT
>JAKIYU010000250.1 GCA_022708385.1 Bacteroidota bacterium
TAGAGGATGATGTTATTATATACTCCAATGTTACCATTTTGGGGCGTGTAACCATAGGTAAAGGTGCTGTAATCGGTGGGAATACCTGGGTGACAAAAGATGTGGATGCCGGTCAGAAAATTGTATTTAAGGACAATGCATGAAGGTTTTTGCTACTTCTTATTTCCCCTCTGTATATTACATTTCACGCATGGTGCTCGACAATTGTGTTGCCATAGAGGCTATGGAAAATTATCCAAAGCAAACCCTGCGCAACCGTTGTTTCATATATAGTGCTAATGGCCTGCTTGGCCTTACATTGCCGGTATGTAAGAAAAACAACCCCTTGCAGTACACCAAAGACATTTTAATTGACTACAGCATGCCCTGGCAGAGAAGCCACTGGCGGGCATTCGTATCGGCTTACAATTCTGCGCCTTTTTTTTTGCATTACAGCCCATTTTTTGAGCCCCTGTTTAAAAGAAAAACAGATTATCTGTTTGATTTCAATAATGAGCTTCTCGATATTGTTCTGAACAGGGTTTTTAAATTTGGGATAAGGATTGAAAACACTACAGACTTTCAATTAAAATACGAAAACAATGAAGATTTACGTTATCTTTGCAATATAAAAAATTATAAGCAGCAATGCTCTGATGTGAACTTCAGAGAGTATTACCAGGTCTTTGCCGATAAATTTGGTTTTAAGCAGAATTTATGTATTGCAGACCTGATTTTTAATGAGGGCATAGCTGCAAAAGATTATCTGAAAACACTGATTTGATAAGTATATTAATAGTGCCCTATATATAGTTAAGTTTATGCGGTAAGCTTTTAAAATACATCTAAAATCCAATAATACAATTTTAAACTTAAAAAACATGAAAAAAATCTGTATTTTATTAATTATTTTATTTGCATATAATGCAAGTATAAACGCTCAGCTAAAGATTAACAGCAGCGGGAATGTTGCCATTGAAACAAGTCCTACACCAAATAGTTACACTAAAACAAGAATTTATCTTTCAACATTTAACCATGATGGTGTTTTTTGGAATTTTGCTGCTGTTGGACACAACAGCCCACCCGCACCACAGAGTAGCAATGATGGTAGATATAATGTGGGTGTTTATGGATTATCTTATTATAGCAGTGCCCAGACTACAGGTCAAATGTACGGTATTTTCGGACAAGCAGGTAATGCAACAAACGGTTATAATTATGGAGTTTATGGAAGGCTTATAGGCAGTAACAATGGAGCTGGTCTTTTTGGAGCCATGAGGGGGCGAAGTGTAGCCAATACAGGCGGAAATTATGCTGGCTATTTCAATGGAAATGTGGTTATAAGTGATAATTTATTTGTTGCAGGAACAATTTCTTCGTCGGACCAAAGATTAAAGAAAAATATTGCAACTTTAACAAGTAACACATTTATGAATCTTTCTCAGTTAAATGCTATATCCTATTTATACAAAACAAGACAAGAATTAAAAGCTGAAGGAATAATACCAACTGATACTTCAACTACAACAGAAGCAGAAAGTAATTATATTAACAAAACTCATTATGGTTTTATTGCGCAGGATGTTCAGCAAATACTGCCCGATTTGGTTTATGAAAGAGAAGATGGCATACTTGGCATTGATTATATTGGATTTATTCCCCTAATAATTGAAACAATAAAGCAACAAAATGCTAAAATTAATGACCTTGAATTGCAGATAGATGCATGTTGCAAATCATCATCAGAAAATCCTGAACTAAAAATTGGTATAAACGAAAACAACTACTCTTCAGAAAATGCCGAAGCACCAAAAACAGCCCGTTTGTATCAAAACACCCCAAATCCATTTACAACAGAGACACAAATAAAATGCTTCATACCTGATGATGCGAAAAATGCCCAATTAATTATTTATAATATGCAAGGCACACAATTAATGAAGCATCCTATTAATAGCACCGGTGAAATAAATGTAAAAATTAACGCTTTTGAATTTACAGCTGGCATGTATCTTTATGCTTTGATCGTTGATGGCAAAGAGATAGATGTGAAAAGAATGATTTTGACTGATTAAATTTAGAATGTTAAAGCGTATTTAAAATGAGAAAAATAAATTTTATTTATAAATCTTTGTTGCTGGCTTTCGTTTTATTTGTAATGCCAATATCAAAAAGCAAAGCACAAACAGCTCTGTCGCAAGACCCAATATATAGTTTGGTTTTTGAGGATGAATTTGACAGCACAGCAATTGATACTAGTAATTGGTACTCACAATATTATGGATTTCAATGCAACCAACGTGATAGCAATGAATGGCATAATAACGGCTATGGGGTTTACAATATTGATCAGGCCTATAATTCTCCGAATTTTAGCAATACTCACAATAATTTTTATTATGACACTACAGGTACTGGTTATGTCAGATTGATAAGCAGATATCACTCTCCTGCCATTTACGAACCAATTTATGATTTTAACTACATCCCTCCTCTTACGCCATTAGTGCCTTTTAAATTTACTACCGGCATGCTTTACGGCAGAAAATATTTTAAATATGGCTATTTCGAAATGAGTTTTCGCACCAATGGGCCAGTAGGAGCAAATCAATATAATGCATACAGTCCTAATTTCTGGCTTTGGCGTTCTGATACCAGTGCTCCCGTCAATACTGCCTACAGCGAAATTGACATTTCGGAAATGGAGGGTAGAAACTGGACAACAGCCCCCTGTTTACATTACAGGCATTTCCCTAATGTTGATGAGGATGGGAACTTTTTATCTCCACCGACGGGCTATGGAGAAGAAGATACTGTTTTTTGGCATGGCAATTCATTTGAATCGCCATCGGACTATATACCCTATGAGAGGAATCACACTCCTGTAAACACGCCCTTTACTCCCGGAGATTGGTATACCATTGGTTGTGAGTGGACGCCTGATAACATTGATATATACTATTATCCAATAGATTCTCTGCCTTTTCAGCGTTTTTCGGCAAGTAAATATCCGGTGAATCAATTATGTGCCATGCCTATGATTGTTGATAATTATACTCCGGCGCCAAGGGATACTTTTTTTATTCCGTATGACAGTGTTAATACTTTGATGCCATTTAATTATGATATAAATTACATAAGGGTTTATCAGGTAAAGCAGCATTGTATTTCTAAAACCTTTTTAAATACAAGTTCAGCAACTTATGCTGATACGCTTTGGCAGGACCTTACAATAGGCGGTTCAGGTGGCAGTGCTATTTTCGACAGCGGTTACCATCATTTGGCTGCAACCGATTTCATTTTGCTACAAGAAGGATTTGAAGTTAGTGGAACAGGTTCTGTATTAATAAATATAATGAGTTGCCAAAGCGAGCAAGCCATGTCAACAGGAACAGCTCCGTCAAACCCGCCAATACCCCTTACCCGTCAGCAAAAAAACGATATAATAAATAAACAAAATGATAAATAGAAGTATCTTATTTATTTTTCTGTCGCTTTTATTTCTTGCAAAAGCAAATTCGCAAACATGGACTCAGAAAGCCTATTTTCCTGGACAAGCAAGGTATGGTGCAGTAGGATTTTCAATAGGGGAAAAAGGGTATATTGGTCTGGGTATTAATTCATTGTTAACTGAATTCAATGATTTCTGGGAATGGGATCAGACAAGCAATACATGGTCACAAATAGCTGTTTTCCCGGGTTCAGCCAGATATGGTGCCGCAAGTTTTTCAATAGGCAGTAAAGGATATGTAGTAACAGGAGATACAAGTAAGGCTTTGTGGGAATGGGATGGAGATGCCGCTTCATCTACTTATAATACATGGATTAGAAGAACAGATTTTCCCGGGATAGGTAGAATTTTTGCGGTGGCTTTTTCAATAGGGAAAAAGGGCTATGTGGGCACTGGTAGTTACCAGAAAGATTTCTGGGAATGGGATGGTGATACGGCTTCGCCTACTTATAATTCCTGGACAAGGAAAGCTGATTTTGGGGGCGGTTACAGGGGTTGGTCCACTGGGTTTTCAATGGGTACAAAGGGATATATTGGAACAGGAACGGATGGAAGTTATTTTAAAAATGATTTCTGGGAATGGGAAGGCGATACCGCCTCACTGACTTATAACACATGGACGAGAAAAGCCGATGTCCCTAATGGAGGCAGGAGTGTTGCTATTAGCTTTTCAATAGGTAATTATGGATATATAGGATTGGGAGCAGATAGTAATGGATTTAATACATTAAAGGATTTC
>JAKIYU010000251.1 GCA_022708385.1 Bacteroidota bacterium
TCCCTATTTCGTTACAGATACCGAAAAAATGGAAGTAAACTACGATGATGCCTATATTTTAATTTACGACAAGAAATTATCAACCATGAAGGACTTCCTGCCCATTCTCGAAAAAGTTGTGGGTACAGGCAGGCCTTTACTTATTATTTGTGAAGATATCGAAGGCGAAGCTCTTGCTACTCTTGTTGTAAACAGGCTCAGAGGTTCACTCAAAATAGCTGCTGTTAAAGCTCCCGGATTCGGCGACAGGCGCAAAGCCATGCTTGAAGATATAGCTATTCTTACTGGCGGCACAGTCATCTCAGAAGAACAGGGATACAAACTCGAAAATGCCGACCTGTCTTACTTGGGTCAGGCTGATAAAATTACCGTTGATAAAGATAATACAACTATTGTTAGCGGTAAAGGTAAAACGGAACAAATAAAAGCCCGTATATCTCAAATTAAAGCTCAGATTGAAAATACCACTTCCGATTACGATAAGGAAAAACTACAGGAACGCCTTGCTAAATTGTCGGGTGGTGTGGCTGTTATAAGCGTTGGCGCTGCCAGTGAAGTAGAAATGAAAGAAAAGAAAGACCGTTTCGATGATGCCCTCCACGCAACACGCGCTGCAGTTGAAGAAGGTATAGTACCCGGTGGCGGTGTGGCTTACATCAGGGCCATTGCTGCTCTTGAAACGCTTAAAGGCACAAACGAAGATGAAAACACCGGCATTGCTATCATGAAAAGAGCTCTCGAAGAACCTGTGCGCCAGATTGTCGAAAATGCTGGTATCGAAGGTTCAATCGTTGTTCAGAAAATTCGAGAAGAAAAAGGTGATTTCGGTTTCAACGCACGCACCGAAAAATACGAAAACCTCTTTAAATCAGGTGTTATTGACCCCACTAAAGTGTGCAGGGTAGCTATCGAAAATGCTGCTTCCATAGCAGGTATGTTGTTAACTACCGAATGTGTGATAGCCGATAAGAAAGAAGAAAACCCTGCACCTGCAATGCCTAATCCTGGCATGGGTGGTATGGGCGGCATGATGTAAAATTAATGCCCTTTGCAAATAAGAAGAGGCTGTTTCATTTGATAACAGCCTCTTTTTTATTCGTCGTTTTCCCCCTCTATAAGCTTATTCTTGTAATAATGTTCCTGGCTTACAACCTCGCCTTTTTCATTATAGGTTATCCATACCCCTGTTTTCTGATAATCGCCAAGTGAACGGTTATAAAGCATCTGCCCTTTTTCTTTTACAGAACCACTAGGAAAATACTCAATTTTTTCGAAGATATTCTCTTTTTTGTTTATCAAAGTAAGTGTGCTTTGAGCCTGGCCATTGCGATAATAAAAATTTCTAAAAAGAATATATTCACCACTGTTATTGTACTTTTCGGTATATTCTACTTGACCGTCAGGATAATAGTCGGTCCAGTAAACAGGCTCTCCAAGCAGGTATTCAATTTCCGACAGTTTCTTTCCATCGGGATAATAAATGACCATAGTGCTTGTCTTAAAACTTTTTACTACAAATTCCCTTTCCTCTTGCCCGTTTTCATAAAAGTTTTTGTAGGTGGTTTCAATTCTGCCATCCACATAGTAACCACGGTGCTTGCTGTTGCCGTTTGGGTAAAAATCCTTAACCAAGCCTTTGCAAGGTTGTCCGTTGCAGTAACGTACAGAATCGCCACCAAGAATTTTATTATATTTTTCGTATTCTGTTATGGTTGGTACATCTGCTGTAAGGCTGTCGTTCTCTTCGTCATCAGTCTGACACCAAAGCAGGGCAGGAGAGGCAAACAATAATAATATTAACAATATGGGTTTTACAGAAGTCATTAAAGCAGTTTGAATTGGCCGAGCTGGTTTTCCATCTCCTTCTGCAGGTTGATTGCTTCCTGGCGGGCAGCTTGTTCATAATCTTTACCCTTTGAAGCAAAAATGATACTTCTTGAAGCATTGACTATAAGCCCACATTTACTGTTCATGCCGTTTACACAGACTTCTCTGAGGTCGCCTCCCTGTGCACCTATTCCGGGAATAAGTAAAAAATGCTCTGGAACAATCTTACGGATGTCTTTCAGCATAGAAGCTTTAGTAGCACCTACAACATACATCATATTGTCGGGGCTTCCCCATGCCTGCGATTTTTTTAACACCACTTCGTAAAGCTTGTTTTGGCTTTTGTTGTCAATAAAATCGAGCATCTGAAAATCATTGGTGCCTTCATTCGATGTGAGCCCCAGTAAGATGACAAATTTATTGTTATAACCCAGAAAAGGTTTAACAGAATCACTTCCCATGTAAGGCGCTACGGTAACGGCATCAAAATCAAGACCGGTGGGAGCATCCGACAAAAATGTCTGCGCATAAAGCTTCGAAGTGTTGCCTATATCTCCCCGCTTAGCATCAGCTATGGTAAATACATCTTTTTTGTATTGATGAAGGTACCTGATGGTCTTTTCGAGTGTATTCCAGCCGGCTATGCCTCTGCTCTCGTAAAAGGCAAGGTTCGGCTTATAGGCAATGGCCAGGTCAATGGTTGCATCAATAATATCCTTGTTAAATTCATACACGGGGTCATTATAGTCGTGAAGATGCGGAGGTATTTTACTGATGTCGGTATCGAGACCGACACATAGAAATGATTTCTTTTTCTTTATCAGTTCAAAGAGTTCCTGACGTGTCATAATTTAAAAATATTGGTTATACAGCGCTTTCTTTTAATCTTTCTGCGTTTTCGGCAATCTGCAACTGGTCGATAAGCAATTGAATATCACCATCGACAATATTGGGTAAATTGTAAAGCGTGAGGCCTATTCGGTGGTCGGTAACGCGGCTCTGGGGGTAGTTATAGGTTCTGATTTTGGCTGACCTGTCGCCTGTTGAAACCATGGTTTTCCTTTTGCTGGCAATTTCATCGAGATACTTCTGGTGTTCCATTTCATATATCCTTGTGCGAAGCACTACCAATGCTTTATCATAATTTTTTAACTGCGATTTCTGATCCTGGCAGGTAACCACAATTCCTGTAGGTATGTGTGTTAGCCTGACAGCTGAGTAGGTAGTATTTACAGATTGTCCGCCGGGACCCGATGAACAGTAGGTGTCTTTGCGTATGTCGGAGGGTTTAATGTCAACATCAAATTCATCGGCTTCAGGTAAAACAGCTACGGTAGCAGCTGAAGTATGCACTCTGCCCTGTGTTTCTGTAAGGGGAACCCGTTGCACACGGTGAACCCCCGACTCGTATTTCAACTCTCCGTAAACTTTTTCCCCTTTAACGTTGAAGATAACTTCCTTAAATCCCCCGGCGGTACCTTCCTGCATATCAACCAACTCAACCTTCCAGCGCTTGCTTTCGCAGAAACGTGTGTACATACGGTACAAATCACCGGCAAAAATACTCGCTTCATCACCACCAGTGCCTGCTCTTATTTCTACAATGGCATTTTTGCTGTCTTCAGGGTCGGGTGGTATTAACAGGAATTTAATCTTCTCTTCCATTTCACCCTTACGCAGGGTGTTGGACTCAAATTCTGCCTTGGCAAAATCCCTGAGTTCTTCGTCTTTTTCGGTGCTCATGATTTCTCTGGCACTCGCTATTTCGTTAATTATGGCTTTATACTCCTTATAAGCCGCTATAATGGGTTCAAGGTCCTTATACTCTTTATTCAGTTTAATATACCTTTTCATGTCCGACATTATATCCGGCGTTGTAAGTAATTCCCCTACTTCAATCCAATGGCTGTATATGGCTTCCAGTTTTTCTAACATAGTGCAACAGTGTTTACTTCCTAATTTTTCTGCAAAATTAATTCATATTGTTATAATATAGCAGCCGAACTTTAAAATACAGGTAAAATTGTTGTGTTTATTTCCTCAATGCGCTAATTATAGTTGAATTCACCATAAGCACTTTGAATAAAAACGCTCTTTTCTTCCGATTTTTCGCAATAACCGATAATTCTAGCATCAATTTTAAAAGTACCGGCTATTTCAATAATAGCTTCGGCATATTGTGGGTCGGTATAGATTTCAAGACGGTGTCCCATATTAAAAACTTTATACATTTCTTCCCACGTTGTGCCTGATTCTTCACTGATAAGCCTGAAAAGGGGAGGGAGCTCAAACATATTGTTTTTGATAATTTTAAGCTTATCAATAAAGTGAAGTACTTTTGTTTGGCCACCTCCTGT